>CAILTZ010000636.1 GCA_903837255.1 uncultured Pirellula sp.
ACATGTGCTTAATTCCGAGCGACTCGGCCGCTCCGGTTTCCAAGGCCAAGTCGAGTGCTTGAAGCGACTGCGTCGAGGCTCCCCATGCGGCTGCAAGACTGAGCAAATGATCGCCCATCCCACTGACCTTGGTCCTTTGCAGCAACTTCAGCTGCGATGGATCATTACCCATCTTTTTGATTTGCTCACGCACGAGCTCCGAAAGCCTCGGATTCTCATTGACGTTGATCCCCTCGATCCGCATGAGACCTTCGAGCACCAACTGCGGATCCTTCTGCTCCAATAGCCCTGCCAGGGCCTTTTGGCGATCTTCACCGGACAAGAAATCCGTTGCGCGAAGCAAGGCCTGGCGGTCTTGGGCTCCAACACGCTCGTCAGCAAGCCATTGGGCAAGCAGCGAGGAAGCGACCGAACCACGGCCCCGCCAAGCGATCAGTCGGGCTGCGTCGGGCGTTGTCTTGTCCTTCGAAACCGACTTGTACGCGGTCAAGCAGTCGCTCCATCGATCCATCGCAGCGATGCCCAGTGCCTCCAAGTACCAGCGATCCTCGCCATCAAATCGGCTAGCAAGTTCTGCCCAGTACTGCGGCATCTGCTCGGACTTGTCTTCGCGGAGGGCCAAGGCAGCTTCTCTCAAGACCACCGGTGATGTGTCCTGCAGAAACGCCGGTACGAAATCCTTGGTCGGCAACTTGGCCTGACGGGCCAATCGGATACCGACGGTCCTGACATTCGGATCAGAGTCCTTGGCAGCGATACTCATCGCAGCCTGTGGACTTTGAATTTTGGCAAGCAACCAGATCGCTCGGGCTCTCATCCGCGGATTGGGATCCTTGGACATCGCCAGGAGATCTGTTTCGGCTACTTTTCCCATCTTGATCAACGCTTGATACGCCAGATAGCGGACCGAATTGCAAGGGTTCTTCAGTGCTGCGACGGCCCCTTGCGCAGTGCTCAAATCGAACTTGGGCACCGTGTACTTGGTACCTTCGGGAGCGAGCCGGAACAACCGACCTCGTTCGAGGTCCTGCATATTGTGGCCACCGACCCCTGGATCATACCAATCGGTCACAAACATCGACCCATCGGGTGCTGTGGCTACGTCGGCCGGTCGGAACCATTTATCGGTTTCGCCTACAGCGAGATTTTCAATCTTGGCCGAGTAGCCTGATCCCTCGTTCTTGGCCACATAAGCCCTCACAACGTTCGGGCCAGCATCGCAGTGAATGACTTGGTTGCGAAACACCTCTGGCAACATTTCACCTTCGTAGATCGTAATGCCCGTCGGTGAACCGGCCCCGGTGATGAGCATTGTCGGGACGACCCCTGGGTCATTCAGGTGCCAGTGCCTTTGCGGGATCTCCGATTCCCAGTTGGTGCGTTCGGTTTGCCAACCCGCCCCGGTGATCTCGTCGACATATCCATAGTTCCCGAACTCCATGACGTAGTTGATCCGAGTGGCGCGGTTTCCATCGTCATCGTTATCCGATTGCCAGATGGTTCCAAAGGAATCGACGGCCGCTTCGTAGTTGTTTCGGAAATTATGTCCAAGGACCTCCATGTCGCTGAGGTCTTCGTTGCAGCGGAACACCATGCCTTGACGGTACGGTTTTCCTGAATCGTTGATCTCTCGGCCCCAGCGATCCAGGATCGGCTTGCCATCGGTATCGCACAAACGATGTCCGGTATTGCCGAAATTGAAGTAGAGTTTTCCATCGGGTCCAAAAACAAACGAATGGACGGAGTGATCGTGCTGGGGATCACCGGTTTTGGTCAAGATCGCTCGCTTCGAGTCGGGCACATCGTCGCCGTCGTTGTCGATGAATTCAAAAACATAAGGTGCGGCGCTGACCAGGACTCGATTCCCCAAAACGCAGATCCCCAATGCCGAGTCGATGTCGCGACCTTGATAGAAAACCTTCGTCTTGTCCATCACTCCGTCTTGGTCGGTATCTTCCAGGATCAAGATACGGTCCCCTTCTGGCCTCTGGCCGTTGTGGCGTCGGTAGTTGACCACCTCGCAGACCCATACCCGACCGCGATGATCGATATCGAGGTTGGTCAAACTCTTGAGCATCGGCTCAGAGGCTGCCAGAGTAGCCACCACTCCGTCGGCGATCTTGAGCCCGGAAACGGCGCTCTCGGGAGATCGATCCTCGGTGGGGGCTTGGCTCTGGCCGAGCCCCGAAGGAACTCCTTCGGCCGCAATGTGGAACTTGACCGTCGTCGAGGACCCATTGTTCTGGGTGACTCCACCTTGATCGAGCCCACAGCCGACCTTCAGTCGCAGCGCGTCTTCGGGCAGATCGAAAACGATCGTGCTGTTGGCATGTGTGCCGATTCCCGGCAGGACTTTATCGAGGACCTTTAGCGGTCCTCCCCCAGCGTTGGCGTTCTTGCGAACATCACCCCATTCGCTGGTGGCCGACGTCCAATTCATGTCCAGAAGCGATTTCTCACCGGACTTGGTGATCAACTTCGGTTCGACCCAATCGGCCCAGTCGCATGCAAAGCCATCCTCTCCTGCCGAGACGATCAAATACAGTTTCTTGACACCTTGGACATCCACATCGGCGTTGACGCGATGGCCCGGGGTATTCGAGGTCATCAACGGCGAGGAGAACAGCGAGCGACCTGTGGATTTCGGTGGTGCCGCACTGGATTTTTCGCCTGGAGCGATCCCGAACTCTTTGGCGATGCCCGAGGGGTTAAAGTTCCCCGGGACCGGCTCGTCTTGGTTCTCTACGAGTTCGGATGCCGAGCGATTCTCGACCACAGAGCCATCGGCAGGAACGTCGATGTGCGCTGCCCAAAGGATCGCGTTGGAGACCAAGCGGGTCGGTTCGGTACGCCCCCAGTTCCAATGGAAATGGCCTCCGGTGTAACCGAATCCCCGGCTGCCGTTGGCGTTCTCGGAGGCCCAAGCCACATGCTGGGGCTCTTTTCTGGCAACCGCGCGGCGAACGTCTGGGTTGCCACTGTGGGCTCCATCGGGACGGTCCATCGTGCTCTCGGGTGCGACCGCCGAGAGGATCGGCGTGACGCCTTGCATGTTCTCCCGAAAACGCATGTGAAAGTACCATTCGTCACGGGTTTCAAACGGTTGAACTCCCCGGGTGATCGGATGCTCAGGAAGCTTGTCGAACTTCGCACTCCAGTGAGGATTGACCGACCAATGGGTTTCGAAATAGCCACCCAACCACTTTAGAAACTCAGGTCCCCCTTTGTCCTTGGGAACCTCAACCGCATAGTGGATGCATACCAGACCTGCACCGCGATCCATCTGTTTGTTGATGCGATCCAGGTGAGCCAGCGATGGGTGCCCGCCACCTCCATCGGAGTAGATCACGATCGCATCGGCGGTATCGAGGGCCGAGTCATCCGCAGGCCATCCATTGCGAAGGACTTCGACCTGTGCGGCCGGGACGGTTTTCTTGATCGTGTCGGCTAGGATTCGGCAGCCTGCATAATGCTCATGAGAGCCAAAGTCATGGGACCGCCCACCTGCGACGAATACAATTTTCTTAGGAGCGGTCGGATCGGCAGCCTGCGAAAGGTTGGCAAATCCAAATACAAAGCAAAGTGAGTAACCAATCCGAATCCAAGGTGATCTCATGGCCGTAGGTGTTTTGCAAGGAAGGAGGGAGGAGGGAGGACTGAGTATTCCGCAGTGTATGGTAATTCTTTGAGAATCTAAAGTAAATCACCCAAGCGTTTCTTGTCCATTTGGGGTCCAAGCCCATGGAACCGAGGGCTAGAATCTCCCGGAGCCTGAGCATGGGAATACAAAAACGGAAACTCTCAGGTGCAAAACGATAGCTTTTCTGGATGCAACCCGAGGATCGCCACATGAAGTATGCCATCTGCAATGAAACCTTCGAAGGGACCTCGCATCGCGAAGGTTTGGAGCTAGCAAGGGAACTGGGCTATAGCGGTGTCGAGGTAGCTCCTTTTACTTTGGGTCTCGATGCCAGGGAGATTTCCAAACAAACGCGGCGAGATTATCGATCCATGGTCGAAGACATCGGGATGACGATCATCGGCTTGCACTGGCTGCTGGCCAAGACCCATGGCTTTCATCTAACCACTCAGGACGCATCAGTCCGGGCCAAAACCGCCGACTACTTCAAGTGCCTTATCGAGCTGTGCTCGGACCTCGGGGGCGATGTGATGGTTCTCGGTTCGCCCCTTCAAAGAAACTTTGTTCCTCCGATGACGCATGAACAAGCCATGGCCAACGCCGTCGATGTGATCCAACAGTTCGTTCCTGAATTGCAAAAATCGAATGTCCGTTTAGCGATCGAACCCCTGGGGCCTCAGGAGGGGAATTTCCTCAACCATGCATCCCAAGCTCGAGCGATGATCCAAGCGATCGACAGCCCGAATGTCCGGTTGCATTTGGACGTTAAAGCGATGAGCAGCGAGGGGCCGGCGATCGAGCTGATCGTCCGCGAGAATGCCGATTTGGTTATCCATTTTCACGCCAACGACCCGAATAAACTTGGGCCTGGCATGGGCCAGGTGGACCAAGCACCGATTTTCAAGGCGCTCAGTGACATCCGTTACTCCGGTTGGATCAGTGTTGAGGTGTTCGACTATTCGCCGGGAGTTGAAACGATCCTCAGGGCCAGCATGGACACAATGGTCCGATGCCAGCAAGCGGCTGGTGGCCAGAATGGCTAACAGCAAATCCTTCCCGTGGATTCCTGTGATGGCTTTGATCTTGGTCAATGCTCTGTGGGGGTTCTCTTTCCCGGTCGTCAAGGTGCTCAACGAGATGAGCGACTTGCACTTTGGCGTCGATCCTGAGCATCCGAGCACGGTGTTTCGGGTGATCGTTTCGGCGTGGATGATCGCCACGCGCTTCACCCTAGCACTTCTGATCCTATGTGTCGTTTGGAGCTCGTTGGTTCGACGAGCGACACGCCAAGAATGGTTAGCTGGTTTTTACATCGGATTGATGTTTTACTGCGGATTGGTCTTGCAAGTCATCGGTCTGGCGACAATTCCTGCATCGCGAAGTGGCTTTCTTACCAGTCTGACCGCTGTCTTCACCCCCCTTTTTGGAGCCTTGATTTTTCGTAAATATCCGACCAAGTGGATGGTCATCGGGACGGGGCTTGCAGTCGTAGGGGTCGTGATTTTGACCGGCTTAGTCGTCCGCACACCCAGCGGATTGGCCTTGGCACCCGACGCGGCCGATCGCTGGACTCTAGGCGATACGCTTACAACTCTGGGCTCTGTCTTTTTTGCTTTTCAGGTTTTGTTTTTGGACCATTACGGAAAACGGATCAACTCGGTAGCGGTAACACCGAGCATGTTTCTGACCACAGCCGTGCTGGGCTGGCTGACGGTGGGACTGATCTTGGGTACTTCGCTCAAGTCTCACTCAGGCGTTCCTCTGATGGAGATCGGTGACTGGGTGCAACTTTCCGTCCGTCCGATCTTCCTCGTCTCGCTCTTTGGTTTAGCGATCCTCTGTTCTCTCCTAGCATTTGGTTGGATGAACAAGTACCAGCCGTATGTGTCGGCCGCCCAGGCGGCGGTGATCTACAGTTTAGAACCTGTGTTTGCTTCGAGCTGGGCTCTTTTTTTGCCCGGTTTTTTAAGCGTTCTATCGGGCATTGTCCACGAGAACGAGCAGGTGACTTGGGGCCTGCTGCTAGGGGGGATTCTGATCTTGTTAGCCAACGTCGTTGCGCTGTACCCGTCTGGCAGCGAACCTGTTGCATCATCCAGCGGGGGCGAAAAATAGCCGTCTCGGACGGTGTTTTAGTTCAGCAGTGGTAGCAAGGGTGGCTCGGGAGAGCGAATCGACGTGCCATCGCTGCAAAAACGGGCTTCGGCGTACTCGGCGACTTGCTCAGCGGTTTCAAAATACATTTCGTAAACAGCATCTTCGTCGAATTCGCAGTTGTCGGTCAAATAGCTTCGGCAAATCTGAGGACGCGTATGGTAGATCCCGCATCGATGATCTGACTGCAAATGCTTGCACGCGGTATGCACGAGCAGATACCAAACCTCATCTTCGACAAAGACGCTGGCTCGATCGTGCAACAAATACCATCGCATAAAGTCAAAGTCTTGCTCGCAGGTGGGTTCCTCAATCGGCATGGCGAAATATCGACAGCACTTGGCTGTGCAGTAATCGCACAAACTCTCGGACTTGGGAACCTCATCCCGCTTGGGTGTTTTCCCAAGGATTGTTTTGGCGGGTGTCAAGACTGGGTCGATAATCGTCGAACTCATCGGAGATATTTCTTGAAATTCGGGTCTAAGGACAATAGCGTTTTAGGGCCTATTCGATGATCATGGTCCAAAACCTGCCCACAATCAAGTCCCTTGGGCTTTCCCCCTTTCCGATGACTTAACGCTCCTACGCTTTTCCCCCATGATCGAGCGACTTGAATCTTTGATAGGCACATCGGAGATAGAAGCGTTTTCGCGAGCGATCGCGGAGCGACCCGCCAAATCGGTCAGGCCAAGAGCCGACCGAGGTGTGGTTTCTTTTCCATTCGCAACGACTCCCGTAGCTTGGTACCCACAGGGACTTGAGGTGACCGACCCTGCCGCTCGCCCGGGAGGATTCCTGGAGTATGCCGTAGCGGATTACTACATCCAAGATGCCGGATCGATGCTGCCCCTTGCGCTCCTGGAGATCGAGCCCGACGATTGGGTGTGCGATCTTTGTGCAGCACCCGGAGGCAAAGCCACCGCGATCGCCGAAAGACTTGGACCAAACGGTTTCTTACTGGCCAACGAGGTGATCGCAAGCCGCCTAGATATCCTCCGCTACGCGCTTAGCCGAACCGGCCGCGCGAACTATGTCGTTAGCAACATCGATCCACAGCCGCTGGCCGATTGTCTCGCCCATCGTTTTGACAAGGTCCTGGTCGATGTCCCTTGCAGTGGCCAGTCTCTTGTAGGCAGAAAACGTCAATCCGAAAGCAGTTTCGCACCCAACCATGTGCATCATTGCGCCGCGCGAGCCAAACGGATCCTCAGAAGCGCGCTGAGATTGGTGCGACCCGGTGGCCGATTGATTTTCTCGACATGCACATTTGCGATCGAAGAGAACGAAGCCCAATTGGCTGAGATTCTTGCAGAATATCCCAATGCGGTTTCCATCGTTGACGCCCCAGCATTAAAACCCTGGCTCTCACCCCTGCACCAAGGATGCTATCGCCTCTGGCCGCATCGAGATCGATGCGCCGGAGGATTCGCAGCCGCAGTCCAAATCACAGATCAAATCGATCAGCCACCAACCCCTCGCACAACGCATTCATCGCGCCGAGAAAAATCCCCCCAGCGCAGAAAAATCTCCACTCAGAAATCCGGCGTGCGGGCTAAGGATCTCTTCGAGGGCTTTGAAGATCTCGGCGAATTCCTCTTCCAAAAAACATTCGACGATTCCCTGTGCCTGGGGTACGAACCAGCGGCCTACGGACTGGTCAAGGAGTTTGGAAGTCGATTCGGACAAGGCTTGCGCATCGCACAAATTCAGCTATTCCGAATCGAACCCTTTCATGGCCTAGCTCTGCTAACGCCCGATTTGTTTTCTGCCGCCGAGACGATCGAACTCGACGACCAGGATGCAAAGAACTACATGCTGGGTCAATCGATCCCCAAAAAAGCGGGGAGCCGTGAAACTGCTAGCCGTGCAGTTGGGAGCTGGTGCGTGGCGCATTGGAAAGGAAAACCGCTGGGGTGGCTAAAGCCTGCATCAAATCGCTTCAACAACTACCTGCCGTCTTGGGCTCGCTTCACGAGCTTCGCAAGCCATGGGGGTTCGACGCTAGACGATGAACCACTCGAGTGATCCGCTCTGCGGCATCGAGCACCTGCTCAGCAGTGGTTTCCCAACAAAGACTCAAGCGGATCGCCCCATGAACAACCTGCTTGGGCAAATTCATCGCTTGGAGCACATGGGACGGTTGGCTCGAACCGCTGGCACAAGCCGATCCGGTCCCGCAAGCAATCCCCTCGCGATCGAGGGCCAACTGCAAAAGTTGCCGATCCAACCCCGGAAAAGAGATGCTCGTCGTATGAGGCAACCGAGGAGCATTGGCCCCCAAAACAATCGCCCCAGGGATTCGCGACAACAAAACGGACTCCAAAAGTTCTCTACACTGCAACATTCTTGCGTAGCGAATATCTTCCTCGGCGACCGCAAGCTGGGCGGTGAAGGCAAAGGAGCTTGCCAAAAACGGACTCTCGGTCCCGGGCCTCAAGGACTGTTGCTGAAAACCACCGAAGAACATCGGCTCAAGCTTGATCGAATGTCTCAAGAGCAGTGCGCCGATACCCACCGGTCCATGGAGCTTGTGCGCCGTGAGCGTCATCGCATCGACCTCTAAAGCTTGGAAGTCGATCTGGACTTTACCCAAGGCCTGAACCGCATCGGTATGCACAGGGATCAAAGCAGGCTTGCAGAGTCGAACAAGCTCTCCGACGGGTTGTAATACCCCGGTCTCGTTGTTCGCTAACATGAGGGACACCATGGCGATTTGGTCTCCTCGATCGATCCAGTCGGCAACTGGCTCGATATCGACCTGTCCGGACTCCGAACAAGCCAGATAGCGAACGGCCCGACCCTGCTGCTCAAGCCGCTGTGCGGTGGCCAAAACGCTTGGATGTTCGATCGACGATACGACAAGGATTCCGGGGCGTTTGGCGGCTATGCCGCAGATGGCAAGATTGTTCGATTCGGTACCGCCACTGGTGAAGATCGAAGTATCGCTTTGCATCCCCTGAGTTCGAGCCTTGCACAGTGTCAACAACCCTTCGCGGGCATCCTCGAGAATGCTCCTAGCCCTACGGCCCGCGGCGTGTTGACTGGCGGGATTGACCAAGCGTTGGCTTAAGATCCCTTGAAGGTGTTCAGCCACCCTCGGATCGACCTGGGTCGTGGCGTTGTTGTCAAGATAGATCACGTTGTTTCGGCTTGCTTAAGACCTAGGAAACTTACTCTCGACGAGCAAAAGTTCGAATGGGATCATTGTACTCGAACCTATTCAGCTTCCTGTCAACCCCCGATACGTAGGCCCAAAGAACTTGGGACTAAAGAACTTGGGCTGAAAAAAAATCTAGTTGGGCCGCACCGGACCTGCCGCCTTGAGGGTCCCAAGGCCCCCGTCGACCGCCAAAGTTTGGCCGGTGATCCAATTATTTTTAGGATCGATCAGGAAATAGATCGCCCGAGCGATATCGTCCGGTTGCCCGAATCGACCAACAGGATGCATCGCCAGTGACACCTCGGCGCTGCGTGGGTTGTTCCATACGCGCTGGGTCAGCGGAGTTTCAACCAACCCTGGAGCAATTGCATTGACCCGAATTCGCTTGGCTGCGTAGGTCATCGCCGCTCAGCGTACTAAACCTTCAATCCCCGCCTTGCCCGCTGCAATCGCCTCATGGTTCGACAGACCAATGCAGGCAGCCGCCGAGCTCATCAAGACGATCGAACCTCCCTCTCTCATTCGGGTGACCGCACTCCGAAGGGTTCCGGCTCCAGCCGTGAGGTTCGTTTGGATCGTCGCGTCCCATTCCGCCCGGCTGGTCAAGTGGATCGGCTTGAGCAGTACAGATCCGACCAAGCAAACCACGGCATTGAGCCCCTGCAAATCCTCCTGAGCTTGATCCAAACTGCGATCAATCTGTTCCCAGTCAGCGGCATCAGCAACACAATTTGAAAATCCGTACCGCGATGTAAGACTCGACAGCTTTTCCAAATCCCGTCCGATAAGAAACGCTCGCCCTTGCGACTGAGATATCTCTTCGCAAAGCGCTTGGCCAATCCCACCGTAAGCCCCAAAGATCGCCACTCTCAAATTGCTCATGTTCTATTCCGCTCTTCTCTTCTTCAGTGGTCTTCTTCAGTGGATTCAGTGGATCGCAGATCCGTTCGGAACCACGATCGTCTTTCGATCTCAAGATCGGATTTGTCTACTGTAGAACCCTGTCAAGTGATCCGTTAAGTCGATCGCAAAGCGGTTCGCTCAGCGGTCTGCTCCATGCAAAAAAATTCAAAATCCCAGTTGACATCTGCCCTATAGTGGGTCGTCCTCGTGAATCAGGATCGTTGCCATGATAGTTTTTTCGGAGAGCTCCTTCCGAAGAGCACTGTTCCCTCAACGGATGTCGTTTGTCAGCTCCCCTCCTTTCTCTAATGGGTTTGATGTATGAAGAAATTTGTTTCGTTCGCGTTGGCCGCCGTCATGTCGGTCGCTTCCGGATCCGCGTTTGCATTCGACAAGAACATTGTCGATACCGCTGTTGACGCTGGTAAGTTCAAGACCCTAGCAGCCGCACTCGGTGCAGCAGGCTTGGTCGACGCAGTCAAAGGCCCCGGCCCTTTCACAGTCTTTGCCCCATCGGACGAAGCATTCGCTAAGCTTCCGAAGGGCACCGTAGAAACCTTGCTCAAACCAGAGAACAAGGAAAAGCTCAAGGCCATCCTGACCTACCACGTCGTACCTGGTAAGTTCATGGCAAAAGACGTTGTCGGTATCAAGGGAGCCAAGTCGCTCAACGGACAGCGGATCGATGTGAAGGTTGTTGACGGTAAGGTGATGGTCGATGGCGCTCAAGTCGTGGCGACCGATGTCTCTTGCACCAACGGTGTGATCCACATCATCGATTCGGTAATTCTTCCAAGCGAAGACAAGATTCCAGCGGTTGCAACCAAGGCTGGCAAGTTCAACACGTTGCTCGCCGCCGCCAAGGCCGCTGGCCTAGTTGATGCCCTCAGTGGCGACAAGGCTTTGACGGTCTTTGCACCAACCGACGAAGCGTTTGCCAAGCTTCCTAAGGACACCGTCGAAAGCTTGCTCAAGCCAGAAAACAAGGAAAAGCTCAAGGCCATCCTCCTGTACCACGTCGTCGATGGACGCGTCTACTCCGAAGATGCCTTGGCAGCCAAGTCTGCTCCAACACTCCAAGGTAGCAAGATTGAGATTTCCGTGAAGGACGGTGCTGCTTACGTCAACGGTGCCAAGATCCTCGCGACCGATGTCGACGCCTCCAACGGCGTGATCCACGTGATCGATTCGGTTATTCTCCCACCAGCCAAGTAATCTTGAAGGTACCTTGAGGGTACTTCTAGACCAACTGGCCAACCAGTGAATCCCCAAAAGCCAAGACTTGCTCCCAAGCTAGTCTTGGCTTTTTTCGTTTTTCGCGAAAACATCCGTTTTCGTCCGGAATCAAGATGGGCATGGTACCGAACCAACTCTACGGACCGATGGGAATTCGGTAGAATAAGCACTAGTTGGTTCGGATACAAACTCACTGGAATCAGGCGATGAAATCGATGAAATCTTTGATCAAGCGCGATGCCCGCGAGGCGCAAGGGGCTTGGATCTCCCTGGCCCTAACGCTGCTGGTTTATCAAATCGGATTGTCCCAATTCCAAAACCGCTTTTCTATGCCCGAAGGATTGCTCTTGACCGCTCCACGGGAGGTCGAAGTCCTCCTGAGTGATGCTCAGGAAGCGATCGATCGCAAGCAGTGGGCAGAAGTCAGCATCGCACTCGGACAGCTCTTGGGGATCGAAGAAAACGCGGCCGATGCAAACCCAGGAGAAGACTACTTTCTCTCCCCTGCCGCTCGGACCAAGGATGGTGCCAAGACGGTATTGGGCCAAACCAAAGCGATGCTTGAAAATCTACCCGAGGAAGCCAAGCAGGC
>CAILTZ010000637.1 GCA_903837255.1 uncultured Pirellula sp.
AGAGTGACACACAGAATGCCAACATCGAGTCGATCGATCCGGGCAGCTGGGCGGAAAATCATGGCGTGCAATCTGGACAGACCCTCGATTCGCTCCAGATAGGGATCGTGCCCCAAACCCCAGCCGAGCAAGCCGAGGCGGTTCGCAATCATATGCCTCCAGATTTAGAGGGGTTGGTAAGAACCGACCAAGTCCGCATGGTCGTGCGCGATCTTCCCAACAAAAGCCTACCTGTGCATCCCTCGCAGATCTATGCGTCGCTGACCGGCTTTCTGCTTTGCTTCTGGAGTCTGAGCATCCCGAGGTGGATCCAGCGCCCTGGATTGGTCTTCGGATCCGGATGGTTAGTCTACGGAATTTTGAGATTCCTCGAGGAAATCGTCAGGGTGGACGAAGGAGGCCAGTTCGGCACCGACCTGAGCATCGCGCAGTGGGTCAGCATCGTCGGCATCGTCTTCGGCTCGATCTTAACGGTCTATTCGCTGGTGCGCTCCCAAACCAACTGCACCCCAGTGACCACGCCAACGTAATTTGCCCCGAACCAAGAACCATTCGATCCGACGCCAACCATGCACGTCCTTACCAAACTTTCCTCACTCAAAACTCCGGAGTTGTTTCTTAAGCACGTCGAGTCCCTGGGCATCGATATACCGCTTGATACCCACATTCATCAGCTGACGGACAGTCCGCTGATGAATTCGCTACGGTGGAATAATCGCACGATCGGAAATAGGATCGCTGTCCAGCCGATGGAAGGTTGGGATGGAACGACCAGCGGCGGAATCAGCGAAGCGATGATTCGTCGTTGGCGACGCTTCGGCGAATCGGGGGCTAAACTGATCTGGGGTGGCGAAGCGATGGCGGTGCGTCCAGATGGCAGGGCCAATCCCAACCAACTGATCTTGATCGAGGCCAACCGTGAGGGAATAGGGCAACTGCTCGCTGCGTTACGCCAGTCCCATCGCGAGCATTGGGGAAAGACCGACGACTTGGTGATAGGCTGTCAGCTGACCCACTCGGGCCGCTTCTGCAGACCCAACGACCACCATCGATGGGAACCGCGTGTAGCGCACAGGCATCCGTTGCTAGACAGCAAGTTCGGAGTTACCGAGAGCTGTTTGCTCACCGAGCAAGAGATCCTGGGTTTAATCGACGATTATGTCCGAGCTGCGAAACTAGCCCATGCCATCGGCGCCGACTTTGTCGACATCAAGTGTTGTCATGGCTATTTGCTGCACGAATTCTTATCGGCGAGAACCCGACAAGACGCGTTTGGTGGCAGCCTAGAAAATCGAGCAAGGATCGTCCTCGAGATCATCCAAAGAATACGCAAAGAAGTTCCCGGTTTAGGCATCGGGGTCCGCCTCAGCGCCTACGATTCGATTCCCCATGAACCAAATCCCGAGACGGCCAACGACAGCAAACTTGGGCAAGGCCGACCTCGTGCACATGATCATTTGATCCCCTATCAATGGGGATTCGGGATGAATATCCAGCGACCTACCGAGGTCGATCTTACCGAACCTTTGCAGTTCATCCAGTGGATTCGAGGCGAGGGAGTCGATCTTCTAAACGTCACGGCCGGGAGTCCCTACTATACCCCTCACATGCTTCGACCGGCAGCTTTTCCTCCGTCGGACGGCTATCAGCCGCACGAGGATCCGCTCTTGTCGGTGGCCAAGCATTTCCATGTCACCAAGCAGATCAAGCAGGAGAATCCCGGTCTGTTGGTCGTTGGGTCCGGATATTCGTACATGCAAGAACATCTGGCTGCATCGGCGGTCCACAACGTGCGAGTGGGTTGGACCGATTTTGTCGGGATCGGCAGAACGGTTCTTTCCTATCCCCAGGTTCTGACCGACGCAGTTTTGCAAGGGACATCGCAGCGTAAGCTCATCTGCCGAACCTTTTCCGATTGCACCACCGCACCGAGAAATGGTTTGCCCTCGGGCTGTTACCCCTTGGACGATTACTACAAGGGTACCGAAACAGCCGAAGCGGTCAAACGCATCAAGAGCACGTTCTAGCACGTTCTAGCACGTTCTAGCACGATCTGTCTGATCCGTCTGATCCGTCTGATCCGTCCGCTCCGTCTGATCCGTCCGATCCGTCCGATCCGTCTGATCCGTCTGATCCGTCTGATCTACTTAGGCGCAGTTTCGTGTGTGCGGAAATCGTCAAAGGATATATGGCCCCAGGAACCTCGATTCTCGTCGACGAGCCGAATCCGGATCGCTCTGCCGTTCCAAGCCGCCGCGTCCACAACCACACGCTTGAGACTGTCGTCGTTCTTGCCATGCTCGGTGTGGAGCACCTGGCCACTTGCCGCATCCATCAGCTCGACGCGGGTCTCTTTGGACTCGCCCCCGCCAATCAAGAACGACAACCAGCCATGCTGCATGACAAACGCTCGACTGGTCATCGTACCCAACGCATTATCAGTACCGACCTCAGAGGACCCGATCCAGTACTCGCCTTGCTGATGTATATTAGATTTGTTGCCATTCCCGGCTGGATTGTGAATGGGCTGATTGAAGAAAGCTCCTCCCCGAGCCTCCCAATCGATGCTCGAACCATTCTCAAATTCCATATTCATCGCTTCGGATTCCGACCAAGCCGGACGGAAACCTCCTAGATCATCTTTTATCGCAATCGACTTGGTCGCCACGGCACCCTGGCTATCTCGCGGATGGTTCGAATGGACGATTCTGCTCGGCGGCGTCTGAGTAAGTAGATGAACCCCTCGTTTGCTGACCGACAGGACGTCGAGCTTACCGTCCCGGTTGGCATCCTTTACCGTCACCTGAGTCCCCACGCCACTGTCATCGTGGATAATATGCGGCTCGAATTTCAGTCCGCCCGCAACCGTCTGCGGCTTGAACCACACCAGCAGCGGCAGATCGTTTTCTCCGGGATCATTGCCATTGTGAGCCCAAAATCGTTTGCCCGTGAGAATATCCGGTTTGCCATCCCCATCGATATCGGCGATTTCGACGGCGTGAAGTTGGGAGATTGCAAGCCCCGACGGAGAGGTCTCGGGCTTGTCGGTCATCACGTCGATTCGAGTCCAGGTGTACTCTTTGCCCCCCGGGCTCTTCTTGTAAACGGCCAGTCCATAAGCATGAGCAGCCAGCGACGTGACCACTTCGGTCTTGCTATCTCCATCGAAGTCTACGGCGTGCATCTGTGCTCCACCCGGCCCGGAGAATTCAAACGGATGAAAGACCCACAGCTTATTGGCATCGCTCCCCGGCCCAGGATTCTCCCACCAACCGTTCTTGGCCAAGAGATCCTGATACTTGTCATCGTTGACATCGCCGACACCGATCCCATGGGTGAAGCGTTGGTAGGGGCCGGGTTCGCTGACCGGATGAAACACCCAAGGCTTCGTCGGGTCGGGACCCACGGTGGCGTATCCATACTGACCAGCGGTCGAACAAATCAAATCGGGTTTGCCATCCCCATCGATGTCTTTGAACATCGGGGATTCATTGTCGACAACCTCCATGACGGTGAAACGTTCCCAGTTGGCTTTTATTGCATCGGCTTTGCCGGGGTTTCGATACCAATGCGAAGCTGCTCCGGGAAAGCCGACGATCAGCACGTCAGGATCTCCATCGGAATCGATGTCGGCATCGAAGCCAAAAAAATACTCTGAGTAGCCGTTGATGTTGTAGGGGTTCGACGCAAAGAGCTTGGTAGACTCCTTAAATTCCGGTCCAAAGAAAATTTGGTATCCGGCTGCGATATCCATCGAACCATCGCCATCGAAATCAGCCAACGTGCCACCTTCGCCATGAAACAGTTTGCTCAACTTCGTCACGGTCCACTCGATCTCTTGTGCCTCGAGTTGTCTACTGTTGGTGAGGGTTCCTATACCAACCGAGCACAGGCCTAAAACGATTGCACGGAAACGTTGAGTGAGAACTCTCATGGTGAGACCTATAGTCCTTGGAGTCGATGAATGAAAAGGTCCTTCGAGGGCCGAACAACAACGGTGAAATCTGTTTAACCAAAGAGGGGGGCGATCGCTCGACCTTCGTCGAGCAGATGATAAGGTCGACCTTGCGTATCGGTGGCTTGCAGATCGTTCACTCCGACCGCTTTGTAAACAGTCTTGGCGATATCGGCGGGGGTAACAGGGTTTTCTGCAGGGTATTCAGCGTAGCGATCGGTGGTACCGAAGGTCTGTCCGCCACGGATCCCGCCACCGGCCAGCAGAACACTTTGGCAGTGGGTCCAGTGGTCCCGTCCGGCACCGCTGGTCCCACCTGAGCGAGGATCGCCAATCTTGGGCTTGCGACCCATCTCGCTAGTGACCATCACGAGGGTTTGATCGAGCAGACCTCGCTGGCGGAGGTCGACGAGCAACCCAGAGAAGGCTTGGTCGAACTCTGGTAGAAGGTACTTCTTGAGGCACTCAAAGTTATTGCCGTGGGTGTCCCAGGCTCCTTCGCTTTTGCAAGCATCCGCGATGGCTTCGTTCTCTCGCCAAAAGACGGTGATGAACGGAACCTGGGCCTCGACCAATCGTCTGGCCAACAGCAAGCTCATGGCATTGACGCTTGAGCCATAGAGGTTTCTGGTCGCTTCGCTCTCAGTCGACAGGTCAAAGGCTTGGGTCGCTTGCGAGGACAAAAGCAGGTTCAGCGTGCGATCTTGATGCTTCTTCCAATTCGATTCATCGGCGGCACGATCCAGATCGCGGCGGGCTTGATTGAACCGACCCAGCAGTTCCTTGCGAGATTGGAGTTGCTGGGCCGAGGTCCCGCCGGCGAGCGTCAGCGAGGGGGCTTGGAATTGCAGTGGTTTCTCTAGCGAACCATCGACGAAGAGGGGATCGAATTCCACACCGAGGCGAGCGGCGAATTGGCCAGGGCGAGTGTAGGGCGGTTTGCTGGGCTTGTGGGGCAGCGTGATGGTATTCGGGAGCGACGACCTAGAGGGCGTTTTCTTGGCAACGACGCAGGCCATCGAAGGCCAATCGTCTGCGTAAGGCCGCCGATCGTTTCCGAGTGACAAAAAAGTAGGATCCGGGACGTGTCCTGTAAGGTTATAGTAGTAGCCAGCGTGGTGATCGTTGGTATTGACGGTAGCACCGACGGAGCGAACAATCGCCAAATGGTGAGCCTGCTCGGCAAGCTTCGGTAAATGTTCGCAAAGTCGTATACCCGGTGCAGAGGTGGCTATCGATTGGAAAGGTCCGCGGTACTCCAGCGGTGCGTCGGGTTTCATGTCCCAGGTATCGATGTGGCTTGAGCCACCGCACAGAAAAAACAGGATCACCGATTTGGCTTGTCCCCCGCTGGCAGTTTCTCCGTTCGCATTTTCCCTATTGGCATTTCCGACGGGCAAGGCGGCTTGGGCCGGTCTCGGGATCCCCCACGGCAATCCGGCGACGAGTCCGCCGGAGGCGACCAGGAAGCTTCGTCGATCGAGAGGCTGGAAGCGTTGCATGAGAGGGATCGCAAGCAGGGCAGGTGGGTGGGATATCCCCCAAGTATACACCAATTTATCTGCACCGTGTCATTAAATGGCCAAGGCAATGAAGCAGCCGGGCCATGAAACAGCCGGGCAACGATTAACCAAACGGTTCATGCACCCCGAGCAACATCGAGTCATTGCGCTATCGAGTGATTGCAATATCGAGTGATTGCGAATCCCACCAGAAAGCGACAAACCGTTACAATGGGGCCCAGATCATCCCTGATCCATCGTCTGTAAACTCGAACCTGGAAGATACTACGACGTGACCGGTCATCGACCATGGCAAAGTGCCTTTGCCCAATACGGCGGATTGCTGGCTGCAATGATCGTGCTGCTGCTGCTGTTCACGTTTTTTGCCAAAAACTTCCTCACCACGACAACACTTCTGACGATGGCCAACACCATCCCCGATATCACGGTCGTCGCCGTCGGCATGACCTTGGTACTCATCGCCGGAGGGATCGATCTTTCGGTCGGTTCCGTGATGGCACTGTCGGCTTCGCTCTTGGGCTGGCTGATGGTTGATTACAAATTTCCGTTGTGGTTGGCGGCCCTGGGTGCAATAGCTCTAGGGGCTTGCTGCGGGGGACTCAATGGTTGGATCAGCGCCGCGTTTAGAATCCCTGCCTTCATCGTCACCCTGGGGATGCTTGAGATCGCTCGCGGAGGAGCTTATTGGCTCACCGACTCCAGTACCAAATACGTCGGCTCTTCGCTCGGTTGGTTCTCTGACCCTATCGGCGGATTGGGCGTCTCGATCTCGTTTTTGATCGCTCTGGCAGTGGTTTTCGTTGGCCAGTGGTTGCTCCACCAAACCGTGCTAGGTCGAACGGCGGTGGCCATCGGTACCAACGCCGAATCGGTGCGAATGGCAGGCATCCGGACTACCCCTCCACTGGTCTACTTGTATGCGATCTGTGGTGGTCTCTGCGGACTTGCGGCTTTGATGCAATCCTCCCGACTATCGACCGTCGACCCGAACTCTGGAGTCGGCATGGAACTCAGTGCCATCGCTGCGTGCGTGATCGGCGGAACGAGTTTACGGGGCGGCCAAGGCTCGGTGATCAGAACATTTATCGGTGTGCTGATCATCTCGATCCTGCAGACGGGGCTGTCTCAAATGGGAGCCACTGACCCGATCAAGCGGGTGGTCACAGGTGGCGTGATTATTCTCGCCGTGCTGCTGGACTCGCTGCGGAAACGATCAGAGAATCGATAAACTGGCTGATCTCCTGAAAGACCTCCTGCCGCTCGGGCTCACAGTGCATGTCGTGGTAGAGACCGGGCCACTCGACCCACCTGCAACAATCGTTGGATCGGCTAGCAAACTCCTTGCTCGCTGAGTGCGATGTGATCCGGTCTTCGGTCCCGTGCATAAGCAGTAGCGGTGTCTTCAGATCGGATGCATGATCGACTGCCCACTGCCCAGCCTCGAGCATCGACAGGCCCAAGACGGCCGATACCCTCTGATGAACCAGTGGATCATGGACGTAAGCCGCTACGGATTGTGGATCGCGGGAAAGCTCTTTGGGTTTGATCGCCGTCGAGAGCGTAAAGCCAGGCCACCATTTGCCTAGCAATTTCGCGACCGTCAGCTTCCAAGCCGGGGGAGGAAAGGTGGTGCGAAGCAGCGGGCTCATCGAGATGACCCCTGCCAACTGGTTTTTCGTTTTCAGGGCATAGTTGACCACGATGCTGCCACCGAGGCTCTGGCCATAGAGAAACACAGGAACGCCCGGATAGGATCGATGGAGATAGGCTTCCAAACGTCCGATGTCGCTTACCAAAACATCGAAATGGGGAAGCGAACCGCCGGTACGACCGTGACCTCGTTGATCGATCGCAACCGCCGTCGCACCTTGGGAGACAAAATACTCGGCCACATGCTCGTAGCGCTGAGCGTGCTCGCCCATCCCATGAACAATCCCCACGATAAATCTTGGTGCCGCATCGCCGCACCAACGACGTGTCATGATCGCAGGCTCTGGAGAATGAGAGCCGGAAGATGCCTCGGGGATAACCAGATCGTGGACATGCATAGGGGATTGCTCCATCGATCCGGTGGGACCGATCAAGGATGATTGACCGCGTCGATGAGTTGCCGGAGGCGTCCGAGATTTCGGCGATTGAAGTGGAAAGTCAATCGGGGGAGATCTGCAAGCTCTGGTTCACTGGCTTCCTCGGGCAACATGCCTACTTGCTCGATAGCCCCTGAGACAACGATGTCTGCGAATTCGAGATTGAGTTGTTCGAGTCGATCAGGACTCAGCCGACTCGTAAGCCTCATGACTAGCGATTCATCGACATACCGCATGCTGTGATAGACGCGATAGAATTTCAGCACCTCGCGGACGGCTTCGTCATTGTTATCGGTCACTTTGTACAAGTGGACATCTTCGGAACTGATCCATTTGTCACCCAAGAGTTGTTCGCGAAAGAAACGCTCGACGTTCTTCCAGTAAGTCCCACCTGGCTCGTCGACAAGGACCATCGGCAAAAGGCTTTGCTTACCGGTTTGCAGGAGGGTGAGGACTTCAAAGGTTTCGTCGAGGGTTCCGAATCCGCCGGGGTAGCAGACCACGGCACTGCATTCCTTGACGAACATCAATTTGCGGGTGAAGAAGTACTTGAGCGTGACGAGTTTGGGATCACCAACGATGACTGGATTGGTCGACTGCTCGAATGGGAGCATGATATTGAGTCCCATCGAAAGATCGCGACCGGCCCCTCGGTGGCCGGCTTCCATGATGCCGCCTCCGGCCCCGGTGATGACCATCCATCCGTGCTGTGCCATTCGCTTGGCAAACGACTCGGCTTGCTGGTAAGCCGGATGATCGGGCTTGGTGCGAGCCGAACCGAAGATGGTGACTTTTCGTCGCCTTTGGAACGGCTGAAAGACTTTGAAGGCGTATCGGAGTTCCCGCAAGGAGCGGGATAGGATTTTCAGGTCCCCACGAGAAACATCGCTTTGGGCGAGTTGCTCGACGGTTCGCCTCATCATCTCGATGAGGTCTTGGTTGGACAGGAGCGAAGCGGGTTCATCGGCCGGAGTCGACCTCTCCTTCTCAGTCTCCCCGAGCGCCTCGGGGAGAATGGACCTGAGAGTGGAGTCGGATGGTTTGTGTTCACCCATGATCGTTTAGATCCAACCAGAGCATTGGCGACTAGGTCGGCTTGATTGGGTTCTTATCGTCGGCGACATCTTCTGGCCGATCATCGTACTTGGCCTCAGGAAGCGATTGCGAGACAGGAGCGACCATGAATTCAACTGCGAATTCTTTGGGCTCTTTCTTGAGGATCGATTCCCCTTGCTCGGTTTTCACTTGAGCCGCATCGACAATTCGATCGATAACGATCCGCTCGATGATTTGGTTGCGCAGTGCGTCCATTTGTCCGCTGCGATCGAGTTTCGCTCGAATTTGTCGAGTGGTCGCATCGCTTTGCTCGGCGATGAGTTTGATTTCCTCGTCGTATTGCTCTTCGGTTGGCTCGATCTTGAGATCTTCAGCGATTTTCTCGAGAACGAAGTGTTCGCGGAGGGCCTCCCGAGTGTGCTCTTCGATGTTCCGACGCATCGAGTTAACGACCGTGCGAATTTGATCATCTTCAAAACCGTTTCGGCGCATTTCCAGAACGCGTCGTTGCAGTTCACGTTCGGCTTGGCGTCTGACGAGAATCGAGGGCAGTTCCCAATCGGCACCGGAGGTCAGTTGCTTGGTGATCTGTTCACGGAGGAGTTGGTTTTGGTGGTATTCGGCTTGACGCTTGAGTTCGCCTCGGACGAAATCCCGAAGTTCTTCGGTGTTATCAAAGCCGATTTGTTCGAGCACATTGCCACTGAGTGCGTCGACGTTGACGCGACGGATTTCGATGACCTTGAAGGTTGCGTCGACCTGCGTGCCACGCACAGCTTCGTTCAGAGACGTTTCGAGAACCTTGACGGTCGTCGAGATCTTGTCCCCTTCACTGGCGCCGGACATCAGCTCACCGAAGTTCTCGATAATGCAGTCGGCAAGGCTCAATTCAGGGCGGAGGGTGACGAGGACCTCGTCGAAGCCGCTGATTCGGCGTCCGTTTTGCGAGAATTCGGCTTCGAGCAGCAATCGATCTCCGAGGCTCGCTTCACCGTCCCACGGTTCGCCTGGAGTGACTCGTTGAAGGGTTCGCAGGAGTTGTGTTTCGACTTCTTCGTCGGTCAATGAAAATTCGGTTTTGGTGAGGTTGAGACCTTCCCACTTCGGGGAATCGAATTCGGGGCGGACTTCGATTCTGAATTCAAAAGTGAAGTCTCCGGTTTCTGGGAGGTCCACTGCGCCGTAGTCCATATCGGGTTCAGCGATCGGAGAGATATCACCGCCTTCGGTGATCTGCTGAAGGCTGTCCATGACCAAGCTGCTTTTGACTTGATCAGCTACCGTTTTTTTGAATCGCGATTCGAGCAGTTTGCGAGGAATCTTGCCTTGGCGGAACCCAGGCAAATCGGCTCTTGGAGCGATCTCGCTGTAGGCTTCGCGGAAGTAGCGGTCGATTTCAGCACGGGGTACTGTCACGATGATATGCCGTTGGCAAGCAGCGGTTTTATCGATCTTGACCTTGAAATCTAACTTGCTTTTTACCTCGGTATCGACTGCAGACATTCGTGGCTCGCGAAGCGAAAAAGGAGGGGTGACTAAAGGAAATAAAAAAAAGGGTTTTCTCAGGCAAACAAGAGCGGGTGATGGGATTCGAACCCACGACAACAACGTTGGCAACGTTGTGCTCTACCAACTGAGCTACACCCGCACGGAAAGTGCCTGACCAAAACCCTCTGGTCTATTTTTTGGAGTCGAGGAAGGTTCATTAGTGGCTTTTAGACCTCAATAAACCCTGCCGACTCGCGAAAAAATAACCGAAAGTGGCTTGCGGATCAAGCCTACTTTGGCTTTCGGCGATTTTTCTGGGTTTTGGGTTCTGGTTGCCCATCAGGTTGCCCATAAAAACCCCGGAAACACCCAAAAATCTGGCATTGCATCCTCCTGCAGTGGATCTTGATAAAGATCCCCGGCACCTCTGGGGGGTATCGCTAAGCGTCAAAATTTGCCTAGACGCAGCGGATCGTTTTTTGCTAATGGATGGGGGGGCAACGAGGCGGTTTTATTCGAAACGGATGCTTTCTCAGGAACGGCTTTCTCAGGGAGTCTAAGATGAATACTGCGTGGAAAAGCTGGTACATCAGCGGTTCTGGTTGTTGTTTACTGTTGGTTGCGATTGGCTTTCTAGACGTCCGAAACGCTTTGGCTCAGAGCGAGTTTGAGTCCAGCGACCAGCGGTCGGTGGGCCAGGTCGCATCGGTTTTCGAGCGGGATCCAGAGTGGTTGGAGTGGATTGCATCGAAGAACAAGAAAACGACGGCCAAGTCGAGCACGTCAAGTTGGGGATCGGGGAGTTTGGGATCCTGGTGGAGCGGCTCGACGTCGAGCAAACCTCGAAGTCCGATGAGTAGTTACCGGAGAGACAACAAGACGTCCTATCAACGGTTTTCACAAGCATCCAAGCGGATGTGGAGCACGACGGCTTCATGGTTGGATCCCTATCCGGCCCCCAAGCCACAGTCGTCGATGCGTCCGGCCAAGAAGAGTTGGTATTCTTCCTGGACGGAGGGATGGGGTGGGGGCACCAAGAAGCCGACGCAATCGGTTTCTGACTTCATCGGCCAAGAGCATCCCAAGTAGCTGGACATTTGGCCTGCGGTATTTTGATAGCGAGCGATCAGTTTTCGGTGATCTCAAAACAAGGCTTGCCATTGAGGGGCGGTACGTTTATTTTATTCGTGGCATTTTTGGCGAAGTAGCTCAGTCGGTTAGAGCAACGGCTTCATAAGCCGTGTGTCGCCGGTTCGAGTCCGGCCTTCGCTATTTTCTCTTTGTGTGATTTTGCCTGTCGTTCGGCGTAGGGTGTGGTGAAGCGGTCGGCCAATCATTTACCAAGCCACCGATACACGCCAATCCACCCTCATCATTTCGCCCCAACGAGCCCATCGACCGCGCAACCCACCATCGAGCATGGGATCCTCTTGCGGCACCCCGCGCGCATGGTACGTTCCGCGGTCCGTTTGCGTGGCGACGTTTGCCGAGCGATCGTTGTGGTCGATGCGTTGGCGGTTGTTTGGGTGGTAACCCGGACCGCTTCACGAACCCTACGGAACCACCGCGTATCGAAAGCCACCCCGGCGCGCATGGTACGTTCCGCGGTCCTTTCGCGTGGCGACGTTTACCGAGCGATCGTTGTGGTCGATGCGTTGGCGGTTGTTTGGCGGGTGACCCGGACCGCTTCACGAACCCTACGGAGGACTAGCCGAGCTCGATATTCGCGATGTGGGCGGGAACCGTGCTGCCCCAGCCCTCGTGGTAATGCCCCATTTTGATGTACTTGTGAATTGTCGAATAAGGCCAATCGGCGGGCCGGAGTCGATAGCCATGTTTGGTCGGGTTGTAATGGATGTAATCAAAATGGTTCTCAAGGTCCCGTGCATCCCGAATGCAATGTTCCCAGAATCGCCGCTGCCAAATACCTCGATTCCCATTTCGCTTTTGGGAATCGGTAACAGGAACCTCGTACCCTCCGCTCGCAAGCCACGGTTCAGTGAATCCATCCTTGATTCGTTTGAGCCTCGTCGAAAAGTCCTTATCGCCTGAGGGTAAAGACCACAGGCAATGGAAATGGTCTGGCAACAGAACCGAGGCAATGTTGATAAAAGGCAATTCTTTTTGAATCTCCTGCCAGGATTCGCGAAGCAAATCAATGGCACCTTTTTGACCAAAAAACGGATATCGCCCATATGTATTAACAGTGAAAAAATAGGTTCCACCGGGTACGTAATATCGAAGATAATCCGACATGTTCAATCTCCACCTTGAGTCATTGATCCATGTGTGTCTCCCGATTTTACCAATCCACTGCGATCAACACCCTAATTTGGTAAGGATTTCGTAGGGTGCGGTGGAGCGGTCGGCCAATCATTTACCAAGCCACCGTCACCCGCCAATCCAACCTCATCATTACGCCCCAACGAGCCCATCGACCGCGCAACCCACCATCGAGCATGGGATCCTCGTGCGGCACCCCGGCGCGCATGGTACGTTCCGCGGTCCGTTTGCGTGGCGACGTTTGCCGAGCGATCGTTGTGGTCGATGCGTTGGCGGTTGTTTGGG
>CAILTZ010000638.1 GCA_903837255.1 uncultured Pirellula sp.
CGCGCAATCGCCACGCGCTGTTGCTGGCCACCGGAGAGTTGCGTCGGGCGGTGATCGAGCCGATCTCCTAGGCCCACCATCTTGGCAAGCTCAACGCTGCGAGCCCGTTGAGCCGCCGTCAGCGGTTTGCCTTGGTAGAACAAAGGGACTTGGATGTTTTCGACGACCGTCAGTTGCTGGATGAGGTTGTAGGACTGAAAGACAAAGCCAATTCGCTTGGAGCGAATATCCGCAAGTTCATCATCAGACATTTTCGCCACATCGTCGTCGCCGAGCCACAGGCTGCCCGAGGTGGGTTTGTCTAGGCAGCCGAGCATGTTCAGCAGGGTGCTTTTTCCCGAGCCCGAGGGGCCCATGATCGCGACGTAGTCACCGATTGGAACGTCGAACGTCACGCCGCGGAGCGCTCGGACCGTTTCGCTTTTCAGGACGTACTCTTTCTTTAGATCCACGACCCGACAAGCGTATCCATCGGTCTTAAAGGCGTCTGCCATAGCTGCTTTCGATCCCTACTGAGCGAACTGGACTTCCATTCACAATTCTCAATTTTCTCGTTCTCAATTCGCAGGAGCGCCTGGACCGCGACCTGCCCCGCCACCGCCTGGGCCTCCACCACCTGGTCCACCGGCGCCTGCACCCATTCGAGCAGCCATTTTCTTGAATCCGGCTGCCAGTTCGGATCGGTCGACTTTGCCATCCTTGTTAGCGTCGTAATCCGAGAAAGCCGTCTTCATACGTTCGTCTGCGGCAACTTCTTCTTTAGACAGACTGCCGTCGGAGTTGGTGTCCATGCGTTGCATGATTGCCGCGACGATTGCGTCTGCATTCATCGCGCCACCGCCGCCTGCTCCACCTCCTGCACCGCCTGGGCCTGGACCACCGGCAGGTGTCGCGCTCTTGGGGAGTGGTTCGTTGGACATTGCGACTAGCTTCGAGCGATCGTCCTCTTCTTTGATCTCGGGGATGTTCATCCGATCGAGATGGTTTCTAGGATCGAGCACGACGTTGTCGTTGATGCTGACTCCATTTTTGACCGTGACGAATTTATCGTTGGTTGCACCGATCTTGATTTCGCGGGTGTCCCATTTGTCTCCGTCGCGGACCAGGACAAAGTGGTGGCGTTTGGTCTCGTAGACAGCGTGGACTGGGATTTGGAGCGCTTTATCGATTTGTTCGACGAAGATCCTCACCTCGGCGGTCATCCCAGTGCGAATGGCCTCAGGGGGTTGCACGATCTGGATGAACGTAGCGTACTCTTTGACGTTCGAGCCCCACCAGTTGCCCGGTTCGGCATACTTGTTGACTTTGATGACGCGACCGAGCAGTTCGTTTTCTGCGGCGTTGACACGGATCTTTACCGGCATGCCTTCGCGGATGAGGCTGATGCGAGACTCATTGATCTTTGCCTTGACTTGCATCCGAGTTGGATCGGGGAGCAGAAAGATAGTTTGTTGTTCGCGGACCAGCGCACCGGCTTCGACGATGAAGTCGCCGCCACCGCGACCGGAGCTTTTGTTGGCGTAGACGACTTGTCCGTCGGCTGGGGCTTTGATCGTACAGGACCTGATTTGGTTTTGGATTTCATCGAGCTTGGCTTTTTCTTCGACCAGGGTGTTTCTGTCCGATTCGAGTTTGGCTCTGGTCGTTTCGATATCGGCATCGTACTGGACGAGCATTTTGGCTCGGGTCAGTTCGTCGAGAACCTTCAATCGGGCTTGGGCCGATTCGAGCGTGCTTTTTGCGTTCTCGACGGAGAACTCCTCGGCTTCGATTTGCAGAGGCTTCAGGGTTCCTTTTGCGGCGAGCCGTTCGGCGCTTTCAAGGGAGAGGTCTGCTTTGCGGAGGGACTGCTGAGCCACCGCGATTTCGCTGACGATCTTTTGGCGTTCGGTGAGGAAGGTGCCGTCGAGGTATTCTTGGCGAGCGATGACCGCCTTGTTGACGGCGGCTTCGGAACTGATCACAGCCGATTCGGCAGAACTAACGACGATGCGTTGGTTCTTGGCCTCTTGTTCGAGGGCCGAGGAATCGAGTTGGCAGAGGGTTTCCCCTTTTTTGATCAAGGTGCCTTCGGGGATCACCGAGAGGATTGGGGTACCGCTACCGCCACGGCCTTTGACTTCGCATTTGACTTCGTTGTTGCTCGAGGATTCGATTTCGCCTTGTTCCAGGACGATATGGTCAAACGGGCCTTCGGCGACCGCATGGAGCATCGGTTCCGAGGAGCTTTCGAGGTTGCTGCCTGGCCGGTTCATCGCCCAGTAGTAGCCACCTCCGGCGAGTCCCGCGATGGTCAG
>CAILTZ010000639.1 GCA_903837255.1 uncultured Pirellula sp.
CAAGAACGATCGCACCAAAGAAAAGGCCCAAAAGCCATCCTTTGGAGAATAATTCAGACGTTTTGACGGTTAGCATAGCTACCACCAACAAGTCACTGGGCTGGCGGAGATTAACCGCCAGCCTTTTTTCATAACAGGGTTTGGAAAGATCCCAAAATGAGCAACGATTTATTTCATCTTATCCGAGAACGTATCCACATCCTCGATGGTGCGATGGGGACGATGATCCAACGTCTCAAGTTCGACGAGGCGGACGTTCGAGGAGAGAGATTCGCCGGCCACCACAAGGATCTAGTTCGCTTCAGCGACATCCTGTGCATCACCCGACCAGACGCGATCTCCGATATCCATTTTGCCTACCTCCAGGCAGGTGCAGATATCGTCGAAACCAACTCGTTTGGTGCTTCACCAATCGGGATGGGAGAGCTCGAACTACCCGAAGAACTGACCCGAGACCTTAACTATGCGGCCGTCGATTGCGCCCGCAAAGCGGTCGATCGGATTCGCAAAGCCGATCCATCGCGTCGCTGCTACGTTGCTGGTAGTATCGGACCGACCACCAAACAGCTCGCGATCAGCACCAAGGTCGAGGATGCAGCCAACCGAGATGTCAACTTCTTGGAAATGGTCTCCAGCTACAAAGTTCAGGTTGCCCATCTGGTCGAGGCAGGAGCCGATATCCTGCTGCCGGAAACCGCAATCGATACTCTCAATCTCAAGTCCTGTTTGTATGCGATCGCCGAATACTTTGCCGAGACCGGACGCAAGGTACCGGTAATGCTCAGCGCGACGTTCGGGACCGGGGGTCGAACGTTTGTTAGCGCCCAGACCGTCGAAGCCTTTTGGAATTCCGTGAGCCACTTTCCAATGCTCAGTGTTGGCATGAACTGTGCTATGGGACCAGACATCATGCGTCCCCACATCGAGGAGCTTGCCAAGGTCTCCGATGCACCGATATCCTGCCACCCAAATGCCGGACTCCCGAATGCGTTCGGAGAATACGACCTGACCCCATCGAGGATGGCCGATTATATCGAAGACTTCGCTCGCAATGGCTGGCTCAACATCGTCGGGGGGTGCTGCGGATCGACCCCCGATCACATTCGAGCTATCTCAGAGCGCATCCAAAGTATCCCACCGCGTGTGCCACCCGAACCGATCGTTTGGACCCGCCTGAGCGGTCAGCAAGCCACGACGCTAAGACCTGAGACTCGGTTCACGATGGTCGGTGAGAGGACCAACGTGACAGGTTCCAAGGCTTTTGCGAATCTGATCCGAAACGACAAGTTCGAGGAAGCCGTCGAGGTGGCTCGGCAGCAAGTTCAAAATGGTGCAACGATCATCGACATCAATATGGACGATGCGCTGCTCGATGGAGTGGAAGCCATGACTCGATACCTGCGACTCATCGCCGGGGATTCGATCGTCGCTGCAGTTCCCGTGATGATCGATTCATCGAAGTGGGAAGTGCTATTGGCAGGTTTGCAAAACGTCCAAGGAAAAGCGATCGTCAACAGTATCAGCCTCAAAGATGGCCAAGAGGAGTTTCTCCGACGTGCGAGCATCATCCGTCGATACGGCGCGGCGGTCGTCGTCATGGCGTTCGACGAGAAGGGGCAAGCCAGCGAGACACTCGAAAAAGCTCGCATCTGCAAACGTGCTTACGATCTGCTGGTCAACGAACTTGCTTTCCCGCCCCAGGACATCATCTTCGACCCGAATATTCTGACGGTTGCCACCGGGATCG
>CAILTZ010000640.1 GCA_903837255.1 uncultured Pirellula sp.
CGGCCAAGTGAATCATGACCTCGACCTCCAAATAATCATGCGAACCGCGCGACTTTCCCTTTTGCAAGTGGCAAGCTCCCAGTCGCTGGGCCCCCAAATGCGATTGTCCAGGAATTATCGTCACCTTTTGGATTGCTCGCCCCAAAAACATCGCCATGACGGCATGCCCAGCTTCGTGATACGCTGTCGCCTTGAGTGCAAACGCAATTGCCGATTCCTCATCCATGGAACAACCTAACTAAAAAGTTCCAGACGCTGGGCTTCGGCTCGATAGTCACCATCCAACGCCTTGCGGCTATCGGTACCGAGCCAACTGTCGAGAACCGCTGCATAAACAGATCGGAAGTCGATCTTGTACTTTAGATCCCCATCGTCCAAATCGGAAAGGTCAGGGTTGGGGCCTTGGATGATCTTCGGAAGTCTCGGCCCTGCCAAAAACATCGGTGCCGCTGCGCCATGGTCCGTACCTTGGCTGGCATTCTCTGACACCCTACGTCCGAATTCGCTGAAGGTCATCACCAAGACGCGGTCCTGCTGGCCGGACTGCTCAAGCCGTGAAAGAAACGCCGAAAGTGCCTCCGACCACTGCCTGAGCAAGGTCGCATGCACACCCGGTTGATTGGCATGCGTATCGAACCCATCGAGCGTCACGTAATAAACCCGAGTTTTGACTCCAGAAAGAATCAATCGAGAAACCGCCCGGAGCTTCTCTCCAATGGCTGTCTTTGGGAAATCCCCACTAGCATCCGGCTGCGCGAGAATCTTCTCTAGCCTTTCGCTAACCTGCAGCGCTGCAACGGTGCTGGTCGAGACAAAGTCGAGCAAACTTCCCGAGCCCTCGCTCGAAGCTACCTTCTCGGACTTCATCTCCAAGCCCTGCGCATCGATCACCTTGGACTTCAATCGCATCTGCTCCAAGGATGAAAGCGAGGGGACTTGCACTCCTCGCTCCTGGCAAGCCAGCGGAAGCGGCTCTGAGCCCAAATGGATTGCGGTGGAGTCGGTCGACGGATTCGAGTCCTGCTCAGAAATCCATCGGCCCAACCAACCCGACTGCGTGCGGTCCTTTTTTGCATGGCACGAATGCCAAATATCCATCGACTCGAAATGGGAGCGATTGGGCACAGGATACCCAACGCCTTGAACAATCGTAAAACGATTCGCCGAGCATCGATCCTCGAGCGATCTCAAGGACGGATGCAGCCCGAGCTGGTCATCGAGCTTGATCACATCGCTCGAGGGAATCCCAAGTTTCGGACGGGACTTGGCATAGAGCTCATCTCGATACGGAACCACGGTATTGAGTCCATCGTTGCCACCCGAAAGCTGGACGACAACCAAGATGCGCTCGGAATCCGAGTGCCGGTCCTCCTGCTGGGCAAGCTCGCTGGCTAAGACCTGCAACCAACCCCCCGGTTGAGCCGAACCAATCGCTAGCCCAGCACAGGTGCCAAGCCCCAGTTGTCCAAAGCTTCGTCGTTTCATCGTTTGCTCTTTGATTTCGAAAAGGAACTACTAGGACAAATGAAATTTAGGATTCTGGGAAAGAGCTACAAGCAGCTTGCGCCGAGCGTCGAGCCCTACATCGGAGCTTGCGACAACGCTCTGCAATCGCTCCTTGTCCGAGGCATTCAGAGGGACCGACAGCAGTGATGTTTCGAGCCACTCGAGCCACTGGCTCTGGCTCGTGAGTCGCTCGGATTTGACCCAAGCGTCCAGGTCGGTGCGGCCAAAGCGTGTGGCAGGTTCACGCAGCAAATCGACAATGAGATTGGACCGGCCAATGAGAGTCGAGGAATTGATCCAAGCCCTCCCGCCATCCCAGCCTTTGACATTCGGCGGATTAAAAAGTGCTTGGCCGATCCCCTCGAGGCCTTTGGCAAGCCGATCGAGGTTGGTCGTCATTTGCAAGTTTCGCATCCATTCAACCACGAAATCGATCGGTGATCGGACCTTCTTGCCGATGCTCCAATCCGAGAGCATCAGTTTGCTCGACAAGATAGTTCGCACGAGCGGCTCGATGGTAAAATTCGATCTGCGGAATACATCCGCTAGGGGTTCGAGAAACTCTGCCGTTGGATTTGGTTCGTCGAAGACAAAGAATCGGACCAGTTTTCCAGAGATAAAAGTCGGCATCGATCGATGGGCAAGAACCGCATCGATGGCTTCCTCGCCCGATTCAATGCCTTCTTGTCCCAAGAGTTTTTTCAGCCCGGAGTCGTGTTGATAAGGATTGAAACGGAACGATTTACGTCGGATCTCCCAGCCGCTAAAGCATCGCGCCAGCTGCTGGACGTCATGTTCGGTATAGTTGCCTTCGCCCAGACAAAACAGTTCCATCAACTCCCGAGCATAGTTCTCGTTGGGATGGGTTTTACGATTGCTGGCAGAGTCCAAATACAAAAGCATCGCAGGGTCCTTGGAGACTGCATGCACCATCTGCCGGAAATCCCCCAATGCATGGTCCCGCAGCAGCTTGTTCTGCTGGACCATCAGTTCGGTATCGTTGACCTTGTCAGCACCCGTCGCAAAATGGCCATGCCAAAACAGAGTCATCTTCTCGACCAATGGGCTCGGTGAGTGGAGCATCCGATGCAGCCACCAAGCGGCGATGCTGTCGATGCTGCTCCCGGCTAGTACTGCAGAACCAATCTGTGCGGACTCTTGTTCGAATGCATCGAGCGATTGAGATTTGCTCTTTCCCAAAAGCGAATCGATGGCTTTGGCGGGGCCCGCATCCACAAGCTGCTTGATCTCTGAGGGATTGGCACCAAAGCCCCCGCGTCGCATCAAGTGCCGTACCCGCCTTGCATCCCACGGCTCCTGATTGGTCGCCTCCCAGGCTGACCAAGCCAGCTTGGGATCGATTGCCGACAACTCTTGATCGGGGCGGATCGTCGTTTGGAACATGGGGTTCGAGCCTGCTATGTTTGAGGATAGGAACCGGGGTAAGCCAAAAAAGGCTCGATCGAGCACTTCGTTCCAATGCCTGGCATCGCCACCGTTCGAAGAGCCATCGAGTACGAGTACCGTTGCACTGAGCAGGAGTACGAAGGGCTATAGTTTACCCTAAATTCGCCCAAAAAAGAAATCGGCCGATTATCCGTGCCAAAGGGCGTGTTCGATGCCCAATCCCTCGTCGGTGAATTCATCCGAACCGATCGCGGTGAGCCAAGGGGTATAGCCGTAGAGCTTTTGCCAGCGCTGCCGATTGACTCCCCGAGCTCCCCAGGTCAAAGCATCCGTGCGATTCGGGAATTCGCTTACCAAAACCGTTTTCGAACAGTCCTCCAAGAGCTCCCCTCGGCGCATGACCAGCCGACCTTTTCGAAAGACGATCTCTGGACTAGAAAACATCGTTTCTGCATTGTTGTCGTTCCGATACACCACCACATCGGCGATCGATCCGGGGCTCAGGTTTCCTCGATGCTGCAAACCCAATGCACGGGCCGGTCCCAGCCGAGTGATTGCAGCGATTTCGTCGAGCCGATACTCACGCTTGAGACTCGGAAGCGACGAACAAGCCTTCGCGTCCGGATGCAAGCGATCGAAGATCGACATGCGAAAATCGTAATCCATCAGCAGGCGGATCAAGTGTGGATAGCCGGTAAACGGCCCACCGTTGGGGTGGTCGGTCGTTAGGAAGACTCGCGTTGGGTCCTGGATACGCAGAAATAGCTCTAAGCCGATGGTCCACTGCAGTCCGTGTACATACTGCCCTTCCTTGTACCGGAACGGCAGCAACCCACATCCGGCTTGGCATTCGAGATCCTGAAAAATCTGCTTGCGCGGACTCGCCAGCTTGCGATTGGCAAACTGATGCATCGTGTCGGCCGATAGCGTGATCGTCTGACCGAATAGGACTTGGCCAACATCGATCGAAACATGATTGGATCGGTTCACTCGATCGGCCAATTTCGAAGCTTCGGAACTAAAGCCGTGCGGACCCTGGTCGCCATAGCAATGGTACTGAGCATGCGTTAGGTGAATTCGGCGGCCCTCGACCGCATCGAGAGTCGCTAGCGTCGAAGTGATGTTGCCGGGGGTTCCCAAGTTGCTGCAGTGGACATGCAGAGGGTGGGCAAGTCCGAGTTCCTCGGCGGCTGTCGAGAGCGACCAGAGAATATCCCTGGGCGTCACAGGCAACGTAGGATGCGCCTCGTCGACATTCAATTGCCTCTGGTTGAATTTGAAGGCGTCGATTCCACCTGCGTTGACGACTTTGATCGCCATCGCCGCGCTGGATGCGACCATCCAAGCGACATAGTCGTTGATCTGGTCCTGGCCGGCTCGCGATGCGATCATGCTCAAGAGCATACGATCGTTTCCCAATACCACGTATCCTCCGGTATCGAGCCAAGGCGTATCGCGCATCTCCATGTGCGACTGCCTCGCATTGGCCGGCAGCATCGCTGGTTCAAAACAGGTCGTATAGCCCATCTGCAAGTAACGCCTGCCGGTCTCCCAGGTCCCCGGCACCGGAGCGCTCAGAGGCCCAAGCCACGGCTTTTCTCCAACACTTTTCGAGGACCGCTCGGGCCAGAGCAAGCGAGCCAGGTTGACCTTGCCACCGCCGATATGCGTGTGGATGTCGATCCCCCCTGACATCACCAGATGATCCTCCAAATCATAATCGGTATCGATACGGGCATCGGCGGGTATCTGTCGAGCAAGCTTCTGATCGACGATGTACAAGTCGGTCGGCTTGGAGGATGCGTGGATGCCATCGACGATCCGAACATTCTTCAATCGCGTGATCGTCATCTGGTGAGCCTCCCGAGCCAAGCCGAAGGAGTGAAGCTTGGCAACGGATCCGCGCATGGGATCTTCGCAAGAATCGTTTGATCCCCCCGAAACATGTTGGCTGCAAAGGTTGTTCCCGCGATTCCAGTTGGCAACCACAGCTGCGATTCAGACAACGTGCTCGGTGGATTAGGTCCGACGATCACCCGTCGCAACTTGGACGCATCGAAATCGGTCGGTAAGTCATCCAGAGTGTCATCGATCCAAATGATCAGCGATTTTTCTGCGGCGGTTCCCGATGCGCTTTGTCGATCGCACCAATCCTTGGCCCGGTGCCGATGAGGATCATAAGAGGGCTGATGGTTCTGAAAGCGAATGCGACCCGGAAAACCGGTCAGCCAAGTACAAGTCTGATGGAAGGTCGACTGCAAGCTGCCCCAGGCTAGTGTTGCAACTCGGGTCGTTTCGTTGCGATTCAAAACCCAGCGGCTCAGCAGATCGATCCACAGATCCCGACACTCGACCTCCAGTGCCGTTGGAGAATACAAGATCGAAGTGTATTTCGCATCGAGAATCCAGCGACCCGTTTGGCTATCGCAGTAGTTCGATCCGAGCCTCGAAACCTGACTGAGGTATTTGGGGATTTCCTCAAGACCGGTCTCTATGCAAAGCACATCGAAACCCGCCTCGCTCCAGACTTGGATGCTCGCATCGCTCCAGCGTCCAATCAGTAGCATCGGCACCGATTCTCCTCGATGCATTGCATGAGGCAGTCTGGGCGTTTGCTCCAAAAGTCGGTCATCACCCACGACGATCCATAGATCGCTATGGTCTCTGGCTTCGCCGAGCGACACGCCGTATCCACCGACCCGTTGCATCGAGAGGATCGAATCGAAAGCCTCATCGCTATCCCATGGATCGACCATCCCATCGAGGCGCTGTGCGAGTTCGACCGCCGCTCGAGCAGACTCGACGGTATGGATCCGGCCCGTGACCAATACCGAATGGGCTTGGCGAACAAGTCCGATGGCTCTGCCCAGCGTTGCACTCAAAGCTTCGCTGTCGGCATGCCTAAGGTCGGTTGTAAGTCCCTCAAGTGACGCCGCGATCCGCTTGGACTGGATGTCTCGTTTGCTGCAAAAAACCGGAAGCATTTGCAGATCGTGCAATTCGTCGGGTAGTTCGCACACGAGCGAGCAAAACGAGCAGATCGGGGGTTGTCGGCTAGGCTCGTTCATCGCTGCGGTTTAGTGGTTTCCGACAAGATTTATGAATCACCCAGATTGTCGAGCACCTTTTGCGTCATCGCTTCGGTTCCGATCGAGGGCTCTGAGCGAGGGACCAAGTCCGCAGTGCGGTGTCCTTGAGCAAGCACTTTGCGGACCGCTCGTTCAATCTGGTCGGCTTCGTCATGAAGTCCCAGCGAATGGCGACAGAGCATGGCCGCCGCGAGGATCGTTGCAAGCGGGTTGGCGATCCCCTTGCCGGCGATGTCCGGGGCCGAACCGTGGATAGGCTCATAGAGACCTGGGCCACTGCTACCGATCGAGGCGCTCGGAAGCATCCCGAGTGAACCGGGAAGCATCGAGGCTTCATCGGTCAAGATATCTCCGAACATGTTGCTCGTAACGACCACGTCAAAGGATGTCGGGCGGCTGAGCAAATGCATCGCCATCGAGTCGACCAAGATGACTTCGTACTGCAGGTCAGGATACTCTTCTTGCATGATTTTCCCGGACACACGCCGCCACAATCGGGACGCTTCCAACACGTTCGCCTTATCGACCATCGTCAATTTCTTGCGCCGCGTGCGGGCTGCATCGGCCGCCATCCGGACGATGCGCTCGACCTCGTGCGTGGTGTAAACGGCGGTGCTATAAGCTCGCTGCTGACCGTCGGGAAGCGTTTCGCAACCCGAGGGTCCGAAATACAGTCCACCAGTAAGTTCGCGGAAAAAGAGAATATCAGTCCCCTCGATGATGTGCCTCTTGAGAGGCGATGAATCGAGCAGCTCGGGGAATGTGACGATGGGGCGCAAGTTCGCAAAGAGCCCGAGCTCCTTTCGGATCTTGAGCAACCCCGCCTCGGGTCTGGTTTTCGCGTTCGGGTCGTCCCATTTCGGTCCCCCGACTGCGCCGAGCAGTACCGCATCGGAGCTCTTGCAAGCCTCGATCGTTTCCTCGGGGAGTGGATCGCCAAAAAGATCGATCGCAATCCCCCCGATCTTGTGCTCCTGAAACTCAAACGTATGGCCTCGAAGTTTGGCAATCTGAGCCAAAACACGATGGGCCGAGCTGATAACCTCAGGGCCGATCCCGTCACCCGGGAGCAGGACGATCGTAGCTTTCAAAAGAAACTCCTAGTTGTTTAGAGCCAAATGATGTGGGGCGGAACCAAACCCGATCAAACGCCGTTAAACCACGGGCACATGCGGCGTCTGATCCATAGCAGCGAATACTCGGCGACCACCCCGATGATACCCAAAACAAGTAGGTACACAAAGACGATGTTCATGTTTAGAACCCGCGATTGCATCCGAATTTGGTAGCCTAATCCAGCATCGCTTACAACCATTTCGGCGGCGATCAAAAAAATCATCGCAGGACCGATCTGGGCACGGATGCAGTCGATCACATTCGGCAGGATCTGCTTCCAGATCACCTCATAGATCACCTCGGATTCCGAAGCTCCCAGCGTGTACGCTTTGTTGATGGCTTCGTCGGTGACGTTGTCTCGGACAGCTTGGTAGATCGACTGTGCCATCGAAAAGAAGATCCCAAGTGCGACCATCGATGTAAACATCTTTTGATCGGTCCCTGCGATGGCAAAGTAGATTGGCATCATCCCCGTCGGAGGGATCTTGGAAAGGAACATAACGATCAGGCTCAGCGGTGCCTCGATCCAGCGATAAGCTCCCATCATCACGCCGACGACAACCGAAGCCAGTACGCCGACGCCCAATCCGACGAAAAGACGCCAGAGGGTC
>CAILTZ010000641.1 GCA_903837255.1 uncultured Pirellula sp.
GGTCGTCCCACATGGGACGGCACGACATCGTCGAGTTTTTGCTCAGTCGGGGGGCTCGGATCGACTTGTTCTGTGCTGCGATGCAGGGTCAGACCGAAGCGGTTCGCAGTTTTCTGACGTTGCAACCCGTTCTGATCGATGCCAAGGGTCCGCATGGATTTGGATTGCATTTTCATGCGCAGGTGGGAGGAGAGAAGTCCAAGGAGACGCTCGATTACTTGCAGTCGGTCAAGGCGGTGGAACTCAAGCCGATACCGTTTTTGAATAAACCACCATCCAGCCGATAGCGGATCTTACGCTGGTATCTTTAGCAAACTCCACTACGGTTCTAACTGCCCGATCAGGAGCGTGTAGCCATCGAGGTCCTGGACCCGAAGCTCACCCTCGGGCATGTAGAACGGATGGCAAAGCGAATACACCGCACGCCGCTCAGGCATGTGACCTTCATGGCCCCGCTTTCGAAAACCAGGCGGGATCCCACCATCCTCGAGGCCTTGCGCAAGAAGATGCTCTCGCAAAGCTCGGACGTTCGAGGTGTACATGTAAAACAAAACCGCTTGCTGGCTCGGGACGATCGGGCCGCTGGAACGCGCTAGGAATAACTCCGCTTGGTCGGAACGCAATCCCACGAAATTCGTTATGCCGTCGTCTCGAACATACCGGCTCTCAGGCTGGAATCCAAGCAACTCATAGAATTTGGCTGCCGCTTCGACGTCTTCGACATGGACCATCGCTACGCAGCGATTGACGATAGGATGGGTAGTTGACATGAGCCGCCTATTTTTGATCGTTAGTTTGAGTCTTGGATTGAACGAGCGCTCTGGCCAATGGACAAGCCGCATCGCTGGGCTCACCCTTGCGGTAGCGAGAGAGCAGCTCTTTGGACCGCTGGGCCAACATCCGCCGTACCTCACGCCGCTGGCCTTTGATCCGCGGAATGACCATCGAATCATAACCAGTTGTCTGATGGCGCATCCATGCGATCACGGCCGCTTCGGCCCGCTGCTCGACCGGTATCCGTTTGGTCCTAGCTACTGTCCCACTTCCCACGGGCGTCGCATGATCGGCCACCACCTGGGCCAATTGCTTGGCGATCTGAACGTGGCGTGGATGAAACGCCAAGAAACGCTCCACCGCTTCGGTAAAATCTTCGACATACTCCGATTGAACTTTCTCGTGCCGCAATGCATCCGCTACTTTACGCTTGGCAAAACCCTCGGTCGAACGCTCTGCTTCCAAATCCTGCTGGATCTGAGCGATGGTTTTTGACGGTGCCCAAACCGCTTTTGAGTATAGCTTGCGACCTTTTTTCTCCTGGACGACCCTATGCTCCCTTGCGGCGTTGACGCGTCGTGTCAGGGCCGCATCACCAGGGAGCAATAACTCCCATCCTGCAGGAGCGGTGTGGATTTTTCCATCGGCAGAGCGAACGCTCGTAGGATTTGGTCCTGGAGCAAATGGGCCTGTAGGCAATTCTTCGCTTGATCGCATCGTGCTTGGTAGGCTGGCTAGCTGTGTTCCATGAAAGTTTTTCGCTGATAAGACCCCCTGAATATCAAGTATCGCTTGCGCAATCAAGACCCGATCTACTCGGGGTCCTCCCGCTGTTTATCTCGAATAGGGCAAAAAAATGGGATGGCAAAAAGATGGGCTGGCAAAAAGATGGGCTGGCAAAAAGATGGGATGGCCGACAGAGATAATCCGATTACTGATTCCGATCTGGTTGCTTTCATTTTTTTGCCTTCAAATTTTTTTGCCCAAATCGCGAATCGCCCCATGGACAGGCAAAAAACGGGTAGAAAAAATGCGAACCAAAAAAGGGTGGAAAATCGAAACCGTGATAAACTATAGTTTTTCCTTTCCCCTTTTATCGACTGGCTTTGGAAAAATGCCAATTACAACTCCGTTTGAGGTTCGAAATCACACGCAGCACGAATTTGGAAAAGTGGCTTATGAGGTTGTTCAACATTCATTCAAGATGCATGCAAAGCTTGGAAGGATCTTTCAAGAGTCGGTCTTTCGATCTACTCTGAACCAAATCCTTGGAAGTCGATCTGTTGAAGAATTTGAGATTCGTTTGACTCACAAGGAATTCGACAAAAGAATCTATATCGACCTATTGGTCGATCATGGATGCCCGTTTGAACTGAAGGCAACGGAATCTCTTGCCGATGCTCACCAATGTCAATTGATCCAGTATTTGATGCTCACTGGCTTGAAGCATGGAAAACTGATTAATTTCGGTATGGACTGCGTCGATCACCGATTTGTAAACTGCCATGAAACCTTGGAACAACGTCGGAAGTTCCAAGTGGAACGGGTCGATTGGCTCAGTTCTGCTTACACAGATCGTCTCGAGCACATTACCGTGGATCTTGTTCAAGATTGGGGAACTGGACTTTCAAGATCCCTCTACAAGGAAAGTTTGATCGCCTTGTTGGGGGGGGAGGACCAATGTCGAGGATTCACTCATACAAAATGGAAAAGTGCACAAACGGGGCGGCAATCGGTGTACCTTATCGCGCCTTTTATCTCGTTCGAGATAACGTGTATCAGGCAAGATCTTGATCATTACCTGTCACACCTCCGGCGATTCCTAAACAATACCGACCTGGAGTCAATATTATGGGTGAATATCGTTTCTGGTTGTCTGCGATTCCAAAAAATCACCAAAGATTAGGCAAAAAGATGGGACGGCAAAAAAATGGAGCGTTACCCCCTGGCTTTCATTTTTTTGCCCTCAAATTTTTTTGCCCAGTTCCGAATTTCGCGACAGAGGCATCATCAACAGCCTTCACGAAAACTCTTGGATAAGGCTATAGTATACGCTTGGTGCGGTCCCCTAGCAACTTTTCCGTTTTCACACATCGCGTAGGGTCTACATATTCGTGGGAGTAAGCTTCAAGAACCGAGTGTGGCAGGCAGCGGTTTTGATCCTATGGGCTCTTTGGTGGGGGGGCTTGAGCTTTTATGCAATCATAGTCGTTCCTATCGGAACCGAGCAGATCGGCAGTGTGGCCCAAGGCTTTGTCACGCAAAGAGTTACCCAGTGGCACAATGCACTAGCTGTCTTGATGACCTTGGTACTCGCGGCACAAGCCTACTGGTTCTCGAGTCGAATGCTCTGGTTAGCGAGCGGACTGCTCGCAATACTGACTGCAC
>CAILTZ010000642.1 GCA_903837255.1 uncultured Pirellula sp.
TCCACTGCCCCGTTCTTCCAAGCCGGTTAGAATCGCGATTAATTGCTGAGGCTCTTGCGTATCGCAGTTTCACAAATGCAGGCAGTATGTCATCCAATGTCGATGAGTTAGAGAATAAATAGTACAAACAGGCCGCGTCTTCGATCGCCAGGCAACCTCCCTGACCGAGATTCGGAGTGGTTGGATGGGCAGCGTCTCCAATCAGCAGGCATCGCCCTCGGTACCAATTCCTGTTAGGCACTCGATCAATAATGTCGTTTTGAAAGAATGCGTCAGCCGGTGTCGAGGCCAAAGGCAAGAATAAAAGCTGCGATGAACTATCGCCAATACCAACGATAGTTCCTGAATCGACTACGAAGCCAGGGGTTCAATTCAAACTAACTTACCAAAGACCGCAACGAACAAGTGCCCCGAGAATTCGTCGCCTAGCCGATTTTTAGGATTTGATTATTCCCCGATCAACAAGCAGCTGAAGCACTTGATCGACGCATGCTTCGATCGATTGCTTGCCGGAATCAACGACCAAATCGGCGTTCTCGGGGGCTTCATAAATAGCACTGACACCAGGAAAGTTCGGCAGAACCCCCGCCTCGGCCTTTGTGTAATGACCATGAACGTCCCGCGCTTTTCGAACCACCTCGTCGGCTGTCAAGTGCACGACCAAGAACCTTTCCTTGCCAACCAGCTCAGCTACCCTTGCTCGGATCGATTCGCTCGGTGCAGTGAATGCTGCCAAGCAGATCAATCCTGCATCGTTCATGATACGGGCGATGTGTGCTGAACGGCGCAAGTTTTCGCTACGATCCTCGACCGAGTATCCTAGGTCTTGGTTGACCCCGCTTCGCATCTTCTCACCGTCCAATACCATGACGGCGCGACCTCGATCGAACAAGGCCCGCTCGAGAGACCGGGCAATGGTGGACTTTCCCGTTCCGGTCAAGCCGGTGAAAAGAACCGTGGCGGGCGATTGGCCGAAACGGGCCGAGCGTTCCTCCGCGCTGACCTCGTTCATCGATTCGGTCTTGGCAGAATCCTGCTCGCTAGCCTCCCAAGCCGCCTTGTGCCTAGCCGTATCGCGATCGGTGATCATCCCGGCTCCAACGGTCGAATTGGTCAACCGATCGATGATGATGAAAGCCCCGGTCGTGCGATTACGCTTGTAAGCATCGAAGTAGATCGATTGACTCAAGGTGATCGAGCAGCGTCCGATTTCGTTGAGTTGCAACTCGGGTGAGGGCGAGCGGTGCAACGTGTTGACATCAACGCGGTAGCGTAGCGAGTCGATCTGACCTGGGATCGTCTGCGAGGTGTGTTTGAACAGATAAGTCTTTCCTGGCAGCAGAGCATCTGCACTCAGCCAGACAATGGTCGCATCGAATTGATTGCTCGACTTGGGTACGTTCCCGGGCCGAACAATCATATCGCCACGCGAGCAATCGACTTCGTCCTCAAGCACCACGGTGATCGACTGAGGACAGAAAGCTTCTTCCAAGTCCCCGTCTTGGGTGACGATTCTCTTGACCCGACTGGTTCGCTTCGAAGGCATTACCATGATCTGGTCCCCTTGCCTGAGGATTCCCGACGCGATCGTTCCGCAGAATCCACGGAAGTCTAGGTTGGGCCGATTGACGTACTGGATGGGCAAGCGGAAGTCCTCGAGGTTTCTGTCCGAACCGATGTATACGGACTCCAAGAAACCCATCAAGGTGCTACCTCGATACCAAGGCATATTCGGGCTCGGATCGACGACGTTCTCGCCGTGCAGGGCTGCCAAAGGAATGAAATGCAAATCAGGCAAATCTAGGCGGGAAACGAACTGTTTGTAGTCTTCGCAAATCTCATCGTAGCGAGCTTGGCTGTAGTTGACCAAGTCCATTTTGTTGATGGTCACCACCACGTGGCGAATCCCCAGAAGCGAGACGATAAAGCTGTGCCGCTTGGTCTGCGTCAATACTCCATGTCTAGCGTCGATAAGAATAATCGCAAGATCGGCAGTCGACGCACCGGTGGCCATGTTGCGAGTGTATTGCTCGTGACCCGGGGTGTCGGCGATGATGAACTTACGCTTGGCGGTCGAGAAATACCGATAAGCCACATCGATGGTGATCCCTTGCTCACGCTCGGCTCTCAATCCGTCGGTTACCAGTGCAGGGTCGAATTTCCCCCCGGTCGTACCGTGAACCTTGCTCTCGTTCTCGAGCTGTGCAAGCTGATCTTCGTAGATCATCTTGGTGTCGTGCAA
>CAILTZ010000643.1 GCA_903837255.1 uncultured Pirellula sp.
AACTCTCCAACATTCTGGTTCATTCCAGTGGCCGTTGCAAGCTTGTGGACTTTGGACTGGCAGCCTTGGCCGATACATCCTCTCCGGAAGCCATTGCGGATTGTCCTAGTGCTCGTGCGATCGATTATGCGGCTTTGGAACGTGGTACTGCGGTTCGCAAGGGGGATCATCGCAGCGACATTTACTTCGTCGGCTGCATCTTTTATCACATCGTCTCGGGCCGAGCTCCTCTGGTCGAAACCCGCGACCGGCTCATGCGACTGAACATCACGCGCTTCGTTGAAATTCCATCGCTTTACGAGGTAGCACCTGGCCTACCCGATACGATCTACGCGATCTGCCACAAGGCGATGGAGTTTAACCCTGAGAAGCGTTATCAGACTCCTGGTCAAGTCCTTGCCGACGTCGATTCGGCTTTGAAGAAACTCCAACGAGAGACAGAGAATCCAATTCAGGGGACTACAGCCAATGCCTCTGCAACCCAAATTTCGCAGACCGAATCTCAAGAGCCTGAGGATGTGCTTGAAGGCCAAGGTAAAACAGTCATGGTCGTCGAGAACCGTGCTGACTTGCAGGACTTGCTCAGAGAAAAGCTCAAAAAACGCGGCTACCGCGTCCTGGTCTACAGCGATCCCGAACGAGCCTTGGCCAAATTCTCACCCGACGAAGCCACTTCCGCGAATTGCCTGATCCTCAGCGCCACGAATCTAGGTAACGATGCCCTCGATGCCTTCAATCGCTTTGTTGCCGATGAACATACCAAACACATTCCGGCTATACTGTTGGTCGATCCCAAGCAGCAGCACATCGTCCGAGGTGCGAGTACTTCGGATCGCCATGTTCTGATCCCAATGCCGCTGAAGGTTCGAGATTTGCGAGAAGCCTTGGTCCACTTGACCAACAAGCCCGTCGATACCGCACCGCAGCAATAGACTCGATTGCATCCCGGTGTACCTATGCGCAGATTCCGCTTCTTCGTTCTGGTCGTCGTTTTCGGCTGGTTCTCTTCGTGCCATGCCAACCCTCGTCTGCTGGCTCAAGATACCGACAAAGTGCCTGCGTCTGCGGTCGATGAAATAGCCGACTGGCTACCCGAAAGCACCGTCATCTTTGGCAAGATCTCTCCGGTCCAGCAGTGGCTCGAACATCCGCTCAAAGAAGCTGTTGTCGAAACCGAAGCATTCAAAAAACTCTGGCGCAGTCCCCAAGCCTTGCAGCTTCGAAGCGGGATCACTGTTGCAGAGTTCGCACTTGGGCTTAAACTCGATCAGCTCGCGAAAGATTTGACCGAGCAAGGTGCTTACATCGCCGTCGATGCCGATACCAATGGTATCGCATTGCTGCTGCGAACTCAGAGCGACCAGTGGCTAGCCGACTACATGGACAAAGCTCTAGATTATCTCCGAAGGGATGCCAAGTCCAAGGGGAATCCCGATCCGATCGAGTCGGCCGAATACCGAGGGGCCCGAGGCTACAAGCTACAAAATGGAATATTCGCAACCCTAGGGCCTTGGATGCTGATCACCAACCAAGGGGATCTCGCCAAATCCATCCTCGATCATAGGATCGACAATCGAAAGGGGTTAAGTCAAGCCCGCTGGTATCGCCAGGCTCGCCAGGAACTACCGCAGGCATCGGCCGACCCCTCGGCACAGGTATGGATCGATCTGATCACGATCCGAGAGAAAATGAGCACCAACGATCTGTTCCGAGGCCAAGCCAAAGACTTTGGCGCAGAGCTGATCCTAGGCGGAGTCTTGAGCGTCCTGGCCAACGCAGAGGTCATGCAAGCATCGGTATCGATGGATCCCCAAGGTTTAGCGCTAGAAGTACAGACTCCATCGAATCCTCAGTGGTACGCTGAGGGTAGGCAACACTACGTCGGCCCCGAAGCTCGCGGCCATGCCCCCAACTGGCCGAGTGTCCCGGGCGCAATGGCGACCTTGTCGACCTATCGGGACATCGCACAGATGTGGCTGCGAGCTGGCGATCTATTCGACCAAAACGTTAACGAGCAATTGGCTCAAGCCGACAATACGCTAACGACAATCTTTGCGGGCAAGGATTTTGGCACCGATATTCTCGGTGCCATCGAGCCAGAGCTGCAGATCTTTGCTGCCGAACCCAAATTTGCTCAGGATGCACTTCGACCGACCATCCAATTGCCAAGCTTCGGATTGATTGCCCAACTCAAAGATCCTAAGAAATTGCAGCGAGAGCTCAAAAGGACGTTTCAGAGCTTCATCGGGTTCTTGAACGTCGCGGGAGCTCAAGAAGGCCAACCACAGCTTGAACTCGATACCATCGAGCAAAACGGCGTCGCGATCTACACCGCTGGGTACCTGCTCGATGAGGATCGCAAGTATCCCGAAGGTCTCCCGATCCAGTTCAACTTTCAACCGACTTTAGCGTTCCTCGACGACCGAATGGTCTTGTGCAGCTCGATTGAGTGTGCCAAGTCCTTGCTTGGGCAACCCCAAGATTCAGCTCCCCAGCCCACCCGAGATCTTCAAACTTGGCTCGAGGCCGACGCGACAGCCATCCAACGGATCTTGCAGACCAACAGCAATCCGATCATCGCGCAGAACATGCTCGAGAAAGGCAATACACGTTTGGAGGCCAAGCGTGAGTTTGACACCCTCATGCTCATGTTAGGCATGGTCAAGCGCCTGAGCATGAGCATGGAGTTCCAAGACCGGGCCCGCATGCTCCTGCGCCTCGACGCCAACCTCGGATCGGACTGATCGGACTGATCCGACTGATCGGACTGATCGGACTGATCCGACTGATCCGACTGATCCGACTGATC
>CAILTZ010000644.1 GCA_903837255.1 uncultured Pirellula sp.
ACTCATGCCCGAATCGGGTTGGGTATCGACCTGTCAGGAGCCCTGCCCGCGAAGGGCTGCAATACGTTGCAGCGACATAGCCTTGGGTGAACCTGACACCGTTTGTAGCAAGAGCGTCGATGTTGGGGGTCGGGATCTGTTTGTTGCCATAGCAACCGGTCTCTCCCCAGCCTTGATCGTCGGAGTAGAAGATCAGCAAGTTCGGTTTGGCGGTCTCTTGAGCTTGAGCTTGAGCAAACCCAAGATCGGTACTGATGAAGCTCGCTGCAATCGCGCAGCAAAGTGTTGCGAATGGTAAACGCATGTTGGTGCTCCTGTTTTGGTAATGGCAAACCCCATGGCAGTATACCAAATCCAGCGAGTCGATTTACAAAGCCGACAGCCACTCGATGCGGTCTATTCGGGTACGCAACGCGGGGTCTGTTCTGGGTACCTCTGTCTGATCTCTGGCGCGGCGGGTTACTAGGAGGATTTGATTCGACGCATGAGCGTTTGTTGGGTGCCGCCTAGTGACTCCGAATTCGAATTCGGGTCTGGGGTGATTTGATGATAAGAACCATCCGAATGCATCAACCAAGCGTTGCGTTGGTCTTTCAAGGAGACCTCCAAGATTTCCCAGATTTTACTTCGGTGCGATTTCAGAAGGATCGCCGCGACCGCTTCGACCCGTCCGGAGAGATTGCGGTTCATCCAATCGGCGGATCCTATGTAAAAGGTTCCGTCGATGGGGTCTGATTCTCCGTTGGCGAACCAGAAGATACGAGAATGCTCAAGGAATCTTCCGATGATTGACCTGACGGTTAGATTGTCTGTGAACCCGGGAATTCCGGGTTTGACACAGCAAAATCCACGAATGATCAGTTCCACACGCACACCTGCGACCGAGGCCTCAACGAGTTTAGTGATCATCTGAACATCTTCGAGTTGATTCATTTTCAGGACGATTCTCGCCGGGAGTCCTTGTTTGGAGTTGGATATTTCCCGATCGATCAAGTCGATGAATTTCGAACGCATATTCACTGGCGAGACCAGCAGGCGGTGGTACTCTTTTTTCGCAGAGCAACCGGTTAGAAAATGGAATAAATCGACGACATCCTCGGTGATCAATGGGTCGCTGGTAAAGAGACCTAGATCCGTATAGAGTTTTGAGGTTTTGACGTGGTAGTTACCGGTGCCAATGTGTGCATAGCATTGAAGTCCATTCGGTTCTTGACGAACAACCAGTGCGATTTTCGAATGGGTCTTTAGGCCGACGACTCCGTAGACGACATGAGCACCAGCCCTTTCGAGTTGAGCAGCCCATTGTAAGTTTCGTTGTTCATCGAATCGAGCTCGTACTTCGATTAGGCACGCGACCTGTTTGCCAGATTCGGCAGCTCGAATGAGGGATTCGATAAATGGAGTTTCGTCCCCGACTCGATACACGGTCATTTTGATGGCTCGAACAAGGGGATCCCCAGCGGCTTGGTCGATGAAGCGAACGACGGAGTGCTCGAAGCTTTCGTAGGGATGATGGACCAGAATGTCCTGTTGACGGATAGACTCCCAGAGATCCTCCTGTGGGCCGGGAAGCTCTCTTGGGTAGACTGGCTCCCAACCTTCGACACGCAAATGGTCTGGGCCCAAGCGAGTCAGTTCCCAGAGTTTTTCGTACTCCATGAGCCCTGGAACGATGTAGATCTGGTCTTGCGAAAGTGCGAATTCACGCTGCAGTAGCTCTAGAACTCGTGGGTCGTGCTGTGCATCGATTTCGAGCCTGACTACCGGTTCAAACCGTCTGAGTTTCAGTTGATCGTTGACGAGTTGCTTGATGTCAACCATCTCTTCATTGAACTCCACCTCTGCATCGCGTGTCACGCGAAAGAGCGTCGTCGATACGATTTCTAGACAGGGAAAGACGTCGGCTAGGTTGGCTTGTATTGTCGAAACGGTGCTGACAAGTTGGATTCGATCCGAATTCTCCTGTTCGAGGGGGATCCAACCTTGAAGCGAACTGGGGATCTTGAGTCGAGCAAAGCAGCCATTAGGGAATCTTGTATCCTTGAGCAGAACACCCAGTGAGATCGAAAGATTGGAAAGAAAGGGAAAGGGGTGACTAGGGTCGACTGCTAGCGGGGTAAGAATGGGCAGGATGTTTTTTCGAAAGCCTTCGCGAATGGACTGCTGCTGCGGTTGGGTAAGCTGGTCGAAATCAAGCAGATCGATACCTTCGTTAGCCAATTTGCGACGAAGATCCACGAAGGTTTGGTGCTGCTGTTCTAGCAGTGGGCTCAGTTGCTTGTGTATCTGCTCGGGCAGGTGGCTTTCCCAGGGAGCACCAGAATTCGTGGTCATCAAGGACTTGATCAACTCCATGCGCTTCATAAAGAATTCGTCAAGATTCGACGAGAAGATCGCCAGGAATTTCAGTCTCTCCATCATCGGGTTCCGCGGATCCTGAGCTTCGCGGAGAACGCGACGGTTGAATTCAAGCCAGCCTAGATCGCGTTGTAACCAAACAGGTTCCAATTGTTTTTCCTGGTCTTTCGACATGTGCATGTTTTGCTAGCTTTTTCAAGGTTCCTAGGGTGTCGAAGTTTGCTCTTGCAGGATTCTTACAAGTCCTATTCAGGAAGTTTGGCGTAAGGAAATCGCGTTGCAATCGTCCCGACCGATTGCGAGCAATAAAACTGGAAATCTTAATAATTTACCTAGTCGTCAAAGTCGATACCTTTTTTCTGTCACGAAGCGTTACAGGCGGAACAAATTTGCGCCGATCAGCTTTTTTGAGCTTTTTTTCCTCATGAGAACTCGATTCGGAGTTGCCAAATGATCCCCATGGTTTCGGCTTTTGAAATCCCAGCTCGACGCGCCTTGAGGCTCCTTTTGGTTGGATTTTTGACAACTCTATGCTCGGAGATTCAAATTGCTTATGGTCAGGGCTACGACCTCGGTTCTGCATCGCAGGAGGTTCTGGAATCCGGTGACACGACACCGACTGTTGCTCCCGCTATTGTTGAAAAGTCCAAGGGTGAAAAGTCCAAGGGCTGGTGGGAAAAGTTGAGTCTTGGTGGGTACGCGCAGGTCCGCTACGGAGTCGTCACCGATGCTGGGGATGGAGCTCCACCACAGCTCCTTGGTGATCGAGGGATCGGTGATGTCGATAGCTTTACGCTTCGTCGTGCAAGATTAAAACTTCAGGGAGATATAGCCCCGCATCTGGGGATCTACATCCAACCTGACTTCGGTGTTGCTCCTCCTGGTGGTTCTGAAACGACTGCGACTTATTTTGCTCAAATCCGGGACTGGTATGGAGACATCTACATCGACGACGACAAGGTGCATCGATTTCGAGTTGGTCAATCGAAAATCCCTTATGGCTTTGAGAACATGCAATCGAGTTCCAACCGGGCTCCAATGGACAGATCCGACCCGATTAACATCTCCGTGGCGCCCAACGAACGCGATCTTGGGGTGATCTATTACTGGACACCAAAAGACAAGCAAACGATGTTCCACGACTTACAGAACGCCCGCTACAAAGGATCGGGCAACTTTGGGGTCGTTGGCTTAGGGATATTCAACGGCCAAGGCGGATCGCTGTTGGACCTCAACAGTGTGCCTCATGCCGTTGCGCGAGTCACTTGGCCTTGGGAGATTTGGGCAGGTCAGGTTTGCGAAGTATCTGTTCAAGGGCTCTGTGGGGAATTGGTGATCGATGGTACCAAGATACGACCGCTGGGTACGGGACCGGAGACGATTCCAATTGGTACCTATCAAAACGGTGGAGCGGATGGTATAGCGGAGAAGAGGCTTGCGGGGACTTTTGTGTGGTACCCCATGGATCTCGGTTTCCAAAGTGAATGGCATGTCGGAGAGGCTCCGGGTCTGAGCGATGATCAGACCAGGGTTTTGAGCAGAGCATTTTACGGTGGCTATGCAATGGCCATGTATGCGATCGAAACGCAACAACATGGAACATGGATCCCCTATTGTCGATGGTCGCAGCTCCACGGCGGATATTCCACTCAAAAGAACGCTCCTTACGGAAACAGCTTCGAACTGTCCTCGGGCATTGAGTGGCAGGCTTTCAAGGAGCTCGAGTTATCTCTTGAGTATTCCCTGGTTGACCGTGTAAACACTCAAGCGATCAATCAACCAGGGGCTCTGTCTTACCAGTACTTTGATGGTTCGGTGCTTCGATTGCAGTGTCAATTAAACTACTAAAAAAGAGCGGTATGTGAATTTCAGTTGAAGAACCTGTGTGGATTCCAACGACATGCTTTCACAGGCACTCGTTGAGGATTACCCTGGAAACCCAGTGCTATACGGTCGATTTTTTTTCACGTTTGATTGGAAGCAGGGAACGAATGAACGCTCCATTTTGGGAAGCACTTGGAAACCTCGGTTTTTGGGGTCAGGTCCTGTTCTTTCTGGTGTTGTTTGTCGCTTTTGCATTTGAGTTCATCAACGGTTTTCATGATACAGCCAACGCGGTAACCACTGTCATCTACACCAAGACGCTCAAGCCCACTCCGGCGGTGTTTTTTTCTGGTTTCATGAATTTCTTGGGGGTTCTCATCGGCGGAACGACGGTTGCATTCAGCATCGTGAATCTTTTGCCGGTCAATTTGCTTATTGAGGGAAGTAGTTCGCGAGCAATCGTCATGGTGATGTCCTTGTTGCTGGCGGGGGTGATTTGGAATCTTGGAACGTGGTGGATGGGATTGCCAGTCTCTAGTTCTCATACACTCATAGGATCGATTCTTGGAGTCGGGTTGGCCAATAGTTTGATGACCAACGGAGATTTGCAGGGTGTCAACTGGAATAAAGCTTTAGATGTGGGTAAAGCCTTGTTGCTATCTCCTTTGATCGGATTTCTCGCCGCTGGCCTGATGCTTCTGGCAATGAAGGTATTCCTGAAGAATCCTAACCTGTATCATCCGCCTGGAGAAGGAGATAATCCTCCCTCTTGGATCCGCGGTGTCTTGATCGCCACTTGTGGTGGGGTCAGCATGGCTCACGGTTCGAATGACGGGCAAAAAGGAATGGGGCTGGTCCTACTTGCACTGATTGGATTTCTTCCTGCCTACTACGCGATGGATCTGAGACATCCGGAACTCGCAAGGGAGGTCCATGACGCTTCTGTCGCGATGAAAAACAAATTGGTCAAAGGCAATGTCGATAATTCGCAACTGATCGCCCAGCTCGATGAGATAGAAAAGAGTCTCGAGGGCAAATCTTCCTTGCAAGACGTTCCCTCCGATCAACGCTGGCAGGTCCGTCAATCGATCTATCGTTTGGGTATAGAGTTGGATAAAGCTAAGCTACCTTCCGATATGGCCAAGGACCTGGCAACGCACAGAAAAGTCTTGAAGCGTTCCATTGAGTACATTCCCTTCTGGGTTATCCTTGGAACGGCTTTAGCGCTGGGCATCGGGACAACGATCGGATACAAGCGGATCGTGGTTACCATCGCAGAGAAAATTGGTAAGACCCATTTGACTTACGCACAAGGTGCTGCAGCCGAGACGGTCGCCGCGCTTACGATCGGTCTTGCTGATTTTTTCCATGCTCCGGTAAGTACGACTCACGTTCTTTCATCAGGCATCGCCGGTACGATGTGGGCTAACAAGTCCGGAGTGCAGATGTCCACGATTCGTAAAATCCTGCTCGCTTGGGTTTTAACTTTACCGATGGCGATCCTCCTTGGAGGACTTTTCTTCTACCTCGGAGTGACTTTCTCCGGAGGCTGACCGCTCATCCCAACGCGGACGCCGATTCGTTAATCCACATTGCCTGCAATTTATGGACTTGCCTTAGCGACTGAAAGCCAGTGCCGAGCCAAGCGTGATACCTGGTGCGGGTAATGAACTTTGGCCTCGCAGATAGATATCGATCGCGCGGGCCGCACCTCGGCCCTCATTGATCGCCCAGACCACGAGCGACTGGCCTCTGCGGCAGTCCCCTGCGGCAAACACGCCAGGGATGTTTGTCGAAAACTGTCCGTGCTCGGCTTTGTAGTTGCTCCTCGGATCGGTCTGGATTCCCAGCAGCTCCGAAACGTACTGCTCAGGCCCGAGGAATCCCATCGCCAGGAGGACCAAGTCTGCGCCGATGATCTCTTCACTTCCTGGAATCTCGGTCATGTTCATCTTGCCATTCTCGAACTTCCAGGCCACCCTCACGGTTTTGATCCCCGTGACGTTGCCTTGGCCATCGTCGATGAACTCCTTGCTCAGGATGTTGTAGGTTCTCGGATCGTGGCCGAACTTTTCCGAGGCTTCTTCGTGGCCGTAGTCGGTTCGGAAAATTCGAGGCCATTGCGGCCACGGATTGTCCGCCGCACGGTCCTGGGGAGGTTGGTCCAGCAGCTCAAAATTCACCAGTTGAGAGCAGCCATGACGAAGGCTCGTGCCGATGCAATCGCAACCGGTATCTCCACCGCCGATGACGACTACCCGCTTGCCCTTGGCCGAAATGTACTTGCTATCGGCATGATTGCTATCGAGCAGACTGGCGGTGTTGGCTGTGAGGAATTCCATGGCATAGTGGACGCCGCGGAGCTGGCGACCTGGGATCGGCAAATCTCGGGGTTTGGTCGCCCCGGTGGCCAACAAGACGGCATCGTTTTGAGCAACCAATTGCTTGGGATCAACGTTCTTGCCGACATCGGCATTCGTGATGAAATTCACCCCTTCGGCAGCCATCAAATCCAGGCGTCTTTGAACGACGTCTTTGTCCAATTTCATGTTAGGAATGCCATAGGTCAAGAGTCCTCCGATGCGATCGGCTCTCTCGTAGAGAGTGACACTGTGGCCGGTCTTGTTGAGTTGATCGGCTGCGGCCAGCCCCGCTGGACCACTCCCGATGATCGCCACTTTCTTGCCACTTCGGACCGCGGGTGGTCGCGCTACGACCCAGCCTTCTTCAAAGCCGCGGTCGATGATCGCGCATTCGATATTCTTGATCGTCACAGGGGGGTTGGTAATGCCCAGCACGCAAGCCCCCTCGCAGGGGGCTGGGCAGACTCGCCCGGTGAACTCTGGAAAGTTGTTGGTCTTGTGGAGCCGATCGAGGGCCTCTTTCCATCGGCCTGTGTAGACCAGATCGTTCCACTCGGGAATCAAGTTCTGGATCGGACAGCCGCTTGCCGATTGGCAAAACGGTACCCCGCAGTCCATGCAACGTGCACCTTGGGTCCGCAAGTGTTCCTCGGACGCATCGGTGTAGATCTCTTTGTAGTCCTCGACGCGGATGATCGGCAGACGCCAAGCGACCTTCTTGCGTTCGAACTCCTTGAATCCTGTTGGCTTTCCCATAGTGATGATGCTTTGATTGGAAACGTGTTGGATGTTATTGACGTGCAGTACTGCTTAGGCCGACTTGCACGGACGATTGTTTGTCTTGTTCGGCCATGACTCGCTTGAAGTCCGTCGGGATGACTTTGACGAACTTCGCGACGCTGGTATCCCAGTTCTTGAGCAACTCTTGCGCGACGGTGGATTTGGTCAGTTCTGCATGCAGAGTCACCAGCGAGTTTACTTCGAGAATATCCTGAGACTCCGTCAGGGGTTCGAGTTCGACCGTCCCCAGATTTGTTCGAATGCGAAGGGCATCGATGTCGTCCAGGACATAAGCGATCCCGCCGCTCATACCGGCTGCGAAATTTCGCCCGGTCGGACCTAGGATCACGACCCGCCCACCGGTCATGTACTCGCAGCCGTGGTCGCCGACCCCCTCGATCACCGCGTTGCAACCTGAGTTTCGCACGGCAAATCGTTCAGCTGCTCGACCTCGGACAAACAGTTCACCCATCGTGGCCCCGTAAAGACATACGTTGCCGATGATGATGTTCTGCTCTGCCTTAAAACAAGCACGGCGATCGGGATAGATTGCGATTCGGCCACCGGAAAGCCCTTTGCCGACATAGTCATTGGCGTCCCCCTCGAGTTCGAGCGTCACGCCGTGGGCCAAAAAGGCGCCAAAGCTCTGGCCGGCCGAACCCCGGAAATTGATGTGGATCGTGTCGGACGGCAAGCCTCCTTGCCCATACTTCTTGGCGATGTTGTGGCTCAAGATCGTGCCGACGGTTCTATTGGTGTTGATGATCGGCAAATCCAGCTCGATCGCCTCACCGGTTTCAATCGTCTTGCGGCATCGCGGCAGGAGGACTTGCATGTCGAGGGACTTTTCCAAGCCGTGTTCTTGAGGAATGGTCCGGTGCATGACCGTATCGGGCGTCGGACCCTTGGCAGGCTTGAGGATCGGAGTCAGATCCAACCCATCGGTTTTCCAATGCTTGATCGCATGATCGACCTTCAAACAATCGGTTCGTCCGACCATCTCGTCGATGCTGCTAAAGCCCAGCGAAGCCATGATCTCTCGAGCATCTTCGGCGACCATGAACAGATAGTTCACTACATGCTCGGGCTTGCCAGCAAACTTGGCCCTGAGCTCTGGGTCCTGGGTGGCGATCCCAACCGGGCAGGTGTTCAGGTGGCATTTGCGCATCATGATGCACCCGAGGGTGATTAGCGGAGCGGTGGCAAAGCCGAACTCCTCGGCACCCAACAGCGCCGCGATGACCACATCCCGACCGGTCTTTAGTCCGCCGTCGGTCTGGAGAGTCACGCGGCTTCTGAGGTTGTTCATCACGAGTGTTTGGTGAGCTTCGGCGATGCCCAGCTCCCAAGGCAACCCAGCATGCTTGATGCTCGTCAGCGGGCTTGCTCCGGTCCCACCGGTATCGCCACTGATGAGGATATGATCCGCGTGCGCTTTGGCGACCCCAGAGGCCACCACGCCGACGCCGACTTCGCTCACGAGCTTGACGCTCACACGAGCAGATGGGTTGGAGTTCTTCAAATCGTGGATTAGCTGTGCAAGATCCTCGATCGAATAGATATCGTGGTGGGGAGGTGGGCTGATGAGCCCCACACCTGGTGTGCTGTATCGGATCTTTGCTATGTACTTGTCGACCTTGCGGCCAGGCAACTCTCCACCTTCACCAGGTTTGGCCCCCTGGGAGATTTTGATTTGCAGTTCGTCGGCGTTGGCCAAGTACTCGATGGTCACTCCGAATCGACCTGAGGCGACCTGCTTGATCGCTGAGCGTTTGCTATCTCCGTTGGGCAGTGGCTTGTAACGCACAGGATCTTCGCCACCTTCTCCGGTATTGCTTTTTCCTCCCAAGCGGTTCATGGCGATTGCCATGGTCTCGTGGGCTTCGGAGCTGATCGAGCCGAGGCTCATCGCACCGGTACAGAATCGCTTGACGATTTCCTTGGCGCTCTGAACTTTTTCTACAGGGATGGGATCGCGTGTGGATTGGAATTCAAAGAGTCCTCGCAGGGCGTATCGCATGCGAGCATCTTTGTTGATGTGATCGGCAAAGCGGCGATAAGCTTTGCTGTCCCCGTTCCGCGCGGCGACTTGTATGTCGGCGATGGCCATTGGATCCCAGCCGTGCTTTTCACCTTCGGCTCGCCAATGGAATTCACCGACGTTCGGGAGCATCGACCAAGCGTCGGCGCGGTCGTTGGGGAAGGCAAGCGCATGGCGGCGCAAGGCTTCTTCGGCTAGCACATCAAAGTCGCAACCTTGGATGCGGCTGCTGGTGCCTTTGAAGCATCGATCGATGACTTCGTCTTGCAGGCCGAGAGCTTCGAATATCTGCGCTCCTTTGTAGCTTGCCAAGGTGCTGATGCCCATCTTTGCCATTACCTTGAGCATCCCCTTGGCAACCGCCTTGCGATATTGCCCGACGATCTTCTCTTCGTCTTTCTCTTCGAGCATCCCGTCTCGGGAGGCTTGCCATAGGGACTCGAACGCAAGGTACGGGTTGATTGCATCGGCTCCGTAACCGATCAGCAAGCAGTGGTGGTGGACCTCGCGGGCTTCTCCGGTCTCGACGATGATTCCGATCGCCGTCCGCTTGGCCACTTTCACCAGGTGTTGGTGGACCGCACCGCAAGCCAGCAGGCTACTGACGGCAACTCTGTCTCGTGAGATCGCCCGATCGGTCAATAGAACCAGCGTATAGCCATCGTCGATGGCTTGCTCGGCCTCTTTGCAGATTCGATCCAGCGTTTCCTCAAGCCCGGCTTTGCCCGCTTTGCGATCAAAGGTGATGTCGATCGACGCGGTTTTCCAGCCACGGATATCCATGTGCTTGAGGGCACCGAGCTCCTCGTTGGTCAGGATCGGGTGGTGGATCAGCAATCGATGGCAGTGCTCGGGAGTGGCCTCGAGGAGGTTCTTTTCCGGTCCGATGTAGCACTCGAGCGACATGATCACGTCCTCGCGGATCGAATCGATCGCGGGGTTGGTCACCTGGGCAAAGAGCTGCTTGAAGTAATCGTAGACGAGCCGAGGTTGGTCGCTCAGGCAAGCGATGGCCGAGTCGTTGCCCATCGAACCGATCGGATCGACTTGGGTTTGAATCATCGGAACGAGCATAAAGTGCATCGTTTCAATGGTGTAGCCAAAGGCTTGCATGCGCGGCAGAAGCGTCTCGGGATAGAATCCGTGCCACTCCTTGGCCTTGGCCAACTGATCCAGAGTGATACGGCCTGAGCGCAGCCATTCTTGGTAGTTGCGTTTTGCAGCGAACGAGGATTTGAGTTCCTCGTCAGGAATCAATCGGCCTTGATCGAAGTCGATCAAGAACATCCGACCTGGCTGCAAGCGACCTTTCTCTTTGACGATCGACGGATCGACCGGTAGCACACCGACCTCGCTAGCCATGATCACGCGATCGTCGGTGGTCAAGTAGTATCGGCTCGGGCGCAGACCATTGCGATCGAGGGTCGCGCCGATGTACTTGCCATCGGTAAAGACGATCGACGCGGGGCCGTCCCAGGGCTCCATCAGGCAGCTGAAGTATTCGTAGAAGGCCTTCTTTTCTTGCGACATCGTGTCGTGCTTTTGCCACGCCTCGGGGACCATCATCATGATCGCCTCTTGGAGGGTGCGCCCGTTCATCAGCAGGAATTCCAGAACGTTGTCAAAAGTTCCGGAGTCTGAACACATCGGCTCGACGACAGGAAAGAGCTTCTGGAGCTCCGGTCCGAACAGCTCGCTCTTGGCCATCCCTTCGCGAGCATGCATCCAGTTGATGTTCCCACGGAGTGTATTGATCTCCCCGTTGTGGCTCATGAAACGCAGCGGCTGTGCTCGGTCCCAGCTCGGGAACGTGTTTGTCGAAAACCGGGAGTGGACCATCGCCAGATGGGTTTCGAAATCCTCTTCGGACAGGTCCGGGTAGTAGGGGACGACCTGGGCGGGAGTAAGCATCCCTTTGTAGATGAGGGTCTTGGTCGAGAGCGAGCAGACATAGAAGAGGGAAGCTTGCTCCATCGAGGAATCGTTGCGCAGGATATGGCTGGCCTGCTTGCGGATCAAATACAGTTTGCGCTCGAACGCTTCGCTGCTGATTCCTTCGGCGGCCTGGATAAATACCTGTTCAGTCCATGGCTCGGCCGATCGAGCCGTCGGACCGATGTCGGCCAGATCGGCTTGTTGGGGTACGTCGCGCCAACCGATGAGCGTTTGGCCTTCGTCGGAGATCAAGCGGTTGAACACTCGGCGGCATTTGTCGCGCTCAGCAGCAATCTTAGGAAAGAAAATATTTCCAGCGGCCCACAGCCCTTTGGCAGGCAGTTCCACACCGAATTCGCTCTTGGCGACGCGTCGAAGGAACTTGTCAGGCAACGCCACGAGGATACCAGCGCCGTCACCGGTGTTGTGCTCGCAACCGCAAGCCCCTCGGTGATCCATGTTCCTCAAAATCGTGTCAGCATCGACAACGATCTGATGGCTAGGGACCCCTTTGACGTTTGCGACAAAACCGACGCCGCATGAGTCTTTTTCGAGTTCTGGGTCATAGAGACCCTGTTTGGTGGGGAATCCGTAAGGAGTATTCATTGTTTGGAATGCAGGGATAGTGGGGTACGAGTGATCTTTTGGGAACACCAGTCAGCCAGTCGCAAGCAAAGAATTGACCTTCCGTGGTTGCAACCCGGCGTTACGCAGGGATCCGTTACGAGGAAACCGACGCCGGCGCGTCGGCCAAAACGTTGGTCCGACCGATGCCGTTGCTAGAGGAGGATGACTCCAACTTGCCTTGTGTCGAATCATCACGATCCGAATCGCCCGGCCAAACCACATTGCTCAGGATCAACTCAATAAAAGATCGCGCGGCGCGGGACATCGACACATCACGCCTTTGGATGATTCCAAGAGGTCGCGTGAGATTCAGTCCTTCGCATGCAAGCATCTTCAAGGATCCGGCTGCAACCTCGTTTTGAACCGTCAACTTCGGAAGGATCGCAACGCCGCTGTTGACCACCGCAGCATGCTTGACCGAATCGATGTTGTCGAGCTCGACGGCGATCCTCATCGTCACACCTAGCTGACGCAATTGCTTATCGATCTCCTGACGGATCTTGAGGTTTTGGGCAAATGCTACCAAAGCCACCTGAGAGAGATCCTCGGGGCGGATCGGCTGACTCAATGAGGCCAAACGGTGCCGGGGTGAAGCGACCAGTACCATCGGCTCGTGACGCCAACTCGTCGCAACGATCGAGTGGGTCGATTCCGGGTAACTGACCATCCCAAAATCAACGGTCCCCTGTTCAACCATCCGATAAACTTCGTGGGGATGAGCCAACAGGTAATTCATGTTGGCTGCCGGGCACGCTTTGTGAAACATTTCCTGGAGCGTCGGTAGATAGGACAAGCCCATTGAGTAGATCGAAGCAACCATGACCTGCCCAGTGATAGCCGCTGTGGTGTTGTTGCCGTCCCGGACTTCTTCGACCAAACTGTCGAATTGTCGCAAGACGCCCGAGAGTCCATCGAAGAACTTTTGACCCTCGGCAGTCATGACAAACGGCCTTTTGGTCCGGTCGATGAGTTTAACGCCGAGGAATTCCTCAAGGTGCTGTACGCTCTGGCTCGCGGCGCTTTGAGTCATCCCGTGCTCGACGGCCGCATGGGAGAAACTCCGCTTGCGAACCACGTCGTAAAACACCTTCAGGGACCGAATGTGTACCGCTTGGCTGGCTGCCTTTTTATCGATTTTGCTAATTTTAGGTCTCCTGTCATTAAATTCAGCTATCCAAAATATCGATTTGAGGGTGTTTCGTCAAGCCGCCTGAAGGTGCTTGGCATCAAATGGGCACCATTTGGATGCTGCAAGATACTGCAAAACGCTTGAGAAAATCGATTGCTGAATCGCTAAAGGCAGAATGATTACCTTAGCGAATGCTGTAGCGGCAGAAAATCGGCAAAGCAAATAATCCGATTTTTTAATTGGATGCATTCGTTGCATTAGCGGTTGCTACCTGCATCCTGGCCCCCTCTGGGTCACCCACCCGCACCCGAGCGAGGCCGTTGCGAAAGTCTTTCAGGGCCGAGATTCAGGGCCGAGATGCCCAGAAGTCGTCATTTCGAGTCTGCTTGTTTTGCAAAATCGACTCCGACCGCGCTGGTGCGAATCCTGCATAAGTTGCTGTCGGCGGTGACAAACAACGTCGAGCCGTCTTCGCCGAAGCAGCAGTTGCTGGTTCGCTCGCCGGTATTGATTCGGCCGAGCAATACCCCTGCGCTGCTAAAGACGTAAATCCCTCCAGGACCACTGGCCCATACGTTCCCCTGCTTGTCGACCGACAACCCATCGGGCAACCCAGGACGCTTGCCG
>CAILTZ010000645.1 GCA_903837255.1 uncultured Pirellula sp.
CTCTTGGGTGCGAAGGTTCGTCACTTGTCCTCCTCCGACATAGCGGACTTGTCGACCGCGTTCGACTCCCGCGAGGATCGCTGCGAGTCCGTGATAATCGTCTTGTGTCCATCGATCCAGTGGATGATTGTGACAATTGGCGCATTGTAAACGCACACCGAGAAACACCCTGCTGATCTGCTCCGCATGAGCTCTGGGGTCAGACACCAGCCGCCCAAAGTTCGCTTGCCCTACCTGATGCGTGTCACCGGTACTGAGGAGCAACTCTTGTGCGATGATTCTCCATGATTCCCTTTTGGCAATCCGATCCCGCAGATATGCCTCAAACGCCTTGGTCGCCTCGGGCTCGCTGGCAATAGGACGAAATCCCAGCCAGCGGGCCAGTTTAAATGTCCAGTACTCGTGAAATGACTCCGATGCAATGAGCCCGTCGACGGTTATCGCTTTTCGATTGGCTAGGTCAAGCTTTTCAAAGGACCGTATTTCTTCAACGGTTGGAATCCGACCTACCAGATCCAAGCTGACGCGACGCAACCAAGTCAGATCGTCGACCGTCGGTCGCGCTCGGATGTTTGCTTGCTCTAGCAATTGCTGGATTTCGTTGTCGATCCAAGAGTCTGATGACTCCGAGCGTCCAAGCGAGGTGTCGCTCGGAGGAGTTGCCGGGTCAGGGTAGGGGGCTATGAGCACCAGAGAGCGAACCTGACCGGCAAACCTTGCGGTGATCAGATGCCTACCGGGACGATCCAGACGGATCCTCGGAGGGCTTTGCTCAGTCCAAACCACTCCACCGTTGGGATCGGTCTCCCAAGCGGTGCGATCGGCGACATCGATCAGCGAGCTTGAACCGTTGGTCTTTGCAATCGCATTGAGTGAATAATCCATCGATCCTTTTGGGGTATCGACGGCTTGAGCTGAGATCAGAAACTCGTCGATTTGCACCGGTTTTCCGTAAGGAGCACCGGCTTTGATCCAGCCGATGAGCGTATCGGCAGTTGGGCTATCGGGTTGGAATCTCTCTGACCCTTCGTGGGCGATTCGCCCGGTGGGCTTGGCGATCAGCAAGCTCTCTTCGGGGACTCGGAATCGAATGCGTCGAGAATGGAAGGCACGGGCGATCTGAGCGTAATCGGCCTTGGGATCCGATCCCCAAAGAGACAAAAAGAACTGTCCGCGACCTGCGACGGCACCATGGCAAGCCCCCGAGTTGCACCCGTGCTTGGTCAGCAACGGCAACACATCTAGCTCAAAAGAAAGAGGTTCTTGCTGGGCGAATATTCTTGATAATAGATTCCCCCCGATGAACGCCAGGATCAGCATTTGACGCACAACGAAGTAGACGTGGCGATCACGGCGACTTGGGGGCATCTTTTGGTCTCTGAGGATTTTGGCCGTACTTTTCGGCCCATCGTTTGAGGTAGCCTTGGGCATGCGACGTGCCGTAGTTCTCAAGTTTTCCGCTCGATACGATGGTCGATGCGATCCGACCGATTTCTTTTTGGACAGCCTCGGATTTCGCAATGGCCTGTTCGATCGCCTCGGCGGCAACATCGACTTGTTTGTCCTGTGCGTCGAGCTGAATCAGAGGTCGGACCAAAGAGCGAATGGCGTCAGGATCCGGCTTGGTATCGTCGGTAGACGGAGGGTTGCGACCTGTGTTTTGCATCACCCCACCGGATTCTAGTAGGTCGCTGAGCTTGGGTTCGGGTCCACCCACTTGGGCAACGATCGCTCGCAGGACTTTGGGCAAGTCGGCTTGGAGGCTCGGTTGGACCAGAGCAAAGTTTGCCGTCACGCGATTGTTCTTAGCGACAAGAATCGTCAATTGAACCGCACGATTCAGGCCATAACTACCAGGGCCTTCGCGACCATCGGGAGAAACTCCGGTCGCGACATTCGCAGTCAAAGCGTGCTGAATTCGTTTCAAGGTGTTTTGTGCCCCGGTGGCATCGTCTGCCAAAAGGATCAACGCCGTATGCAGCCCATCCTTGGCTCGACTCTGGGCATACTGGGTCAGAACCCGAGTCATCGAGATCGATTGTCGATTCACGTCGTGAAGGAATACCAAGACCATCGGTTTGCCTTGAGCGTCTGCGACCGGATCGATCGTTTTGCCGGCAGAGTCCCCGAGTGCCAAGGTGAGGTTCAATGGCCCAAGCTGCTCATCGACCTGAGGTCCAGAAAAGATCTGCTCCTTGGCCTGGACCTGTGTTTCCCCAGAGGGGGCTTGAGCCGCTGACCAAGCGGGACACAGGGCCGAGCACCCCAGTGCGACAAACAGCAGACACGCTTTGAGTTGGATCATGGGAAGAGTCCTCCTGCTACTGGATATCGCCTATCGCCTATCGCACAATTTTACGGATCGCTTCTAGGGTACGATCGATTTCCTCGATGGTATTGTAGTGCATGCAGCCGATGCGAACCATTCCGTGAGGTTCGGTTCCCAGAGCGAGCGTCAAGGGTAGAGCGTAGTAATTTCCATGCCAAGCGCATATCCCTGCCTGAGCCAACTTGGTCGCCGCGCTGGCCGAGTTAACTCCCTCGATGCAAAAAGCCACCGTCGGAGCACGGAGCTTGGCACGTTGCGGATCGGTTATACCGTAAACCTTTACCCCTTGAATGCCTTGCAATCCGGTGAGCAAATGCTGGATAAGCTCCGTTTCGACTCGATCGATCCAATCAAAG
>CAILTZ010000646.1 GCA_903837255.1 uncultured Pirellula sp.
CGCCAGGACCCTTGCGGACATGGGCTTGGAAGTCGAGGTGTTTGAAAAATCCCGTGGAGCCGCAGGCCGCGCGGCCACGAGGCGATTGGACTCCGGTGGCTCGATCGATCACGGTGCTCCATTCTTTGAAGTCCCCTCCAAACGATTCGAACCCTTGTTGCAATCCTGGCAACAGGAGTCCATCATCTCTCAATGGGAACCTAGGCTCGCCAAATGGAGCAATGCCTCGGGGACCGCTTCGCTATCGTCTTGCTCGCTAGGAGCCTCACCGATGTGGGTGGGCCAGGGCGGCATGAAAGAGCTTGGGAAACACCTAGCCCAATCGTTGAAAGTTCGATGTCGCAGCACGGTCGAAAGCATCAAACGGGATGATCGAGGCTGGAGTCTGCAAGGGACTCAAATCCACGATGATTCCAGCACATCGAGCTTCGATTCGGGGCCCTTCGATTGTGTCGTGTTGGCGATCCCGTCGCCACAAGCCGTTGCGATTCTCGATCAGGATTGTTCATGGAAGCAGGACGCTCGTTCGCAGACGATGAAACCGACCTGGGCACTTTTGGTCGAGTTTGAGCGAGTCTGGGATATCCCCTTGGATGCGATTGCTTTCGAAAATCATCCATGCTTGGATTGGATCACTCGCGAGGCGAGCAAGCCTGGCAGATCGGGCAAGCCTGACGGATCGGGCCCATCGACAGGGAGTCCAAGTGGCGATATTTGGTCGATCCATGCCAATCATGATTGGTCAAATCAACAGATCGAAAGCAATCCGGAGTTCGTGGTGCAGACCTTGATGCAAGCGGTCGGTCAGTTGGGATTGGGTCCGATTCCTGGAGTCCTGAGCGTTCAATCGCACCGTTGGCGTTACGCCCAGGCCGCAGAGTCCAGCTTGCTAGAGGATCGGCAATCGCCATGCCTTTGGGACGCCGAGCAGCAGATTGGGGCTTGCGGCGATTGGATTTACAACACCGATTTGCGGGGCTTTTTGGGACGTTCGCTGGGTGTTGCCCGAGCGCTTGAATCCGGGGCCGCGATGGCCGGTGAGATATTGAGGCATTGGATGGGAGTTTATCCGACTGGCGAGACACAAACCGCAGGAAAGCAAGCATTCCAGCCAATGCTTTTTGGTGATGAAGCGTTTTGATGGCTGGTCTTGACGCAACCCCTCTATTTTCGCTATCTCTCCTGGACGCAACGTCCCTCGATCGGAGCCATGATTGTGAAAATATCGGTCGTTTCACCTGTCTACAATGAATGCGAAGTCCTTCCGTATCTGTTTGAGGCATTGCCCAGGGCGTTGTCGAAGCTCTCCGATCACTACGAGATCATTTTGGTGAACGATGGGAGCAGCGATGGTTCGGATCAGATCATCCGCCAGCGGGCTGAGCTAGACAGCAGGATCAAGCTCGTGAGTTTCAGTCGCAATTTTGGCCAACAGGCGGCCATCACGGCTGGGTTGGATTGCGTGACTGGTGACATTGTGGTGGTGATGGACTGCGACATGCAAGACCCGCCAGAGATGCTCGCGCCGATGCTGGACAAGATCCACGAGGGCTACGACGTGGTATCTTGCAAACGGACCGGTCGAGATGGTGAATCATTATTCAAGCGATGGAGTTCGACTGCTTTTTATCAAGTCATGCGATTTGGGATCGACAAACGGATCGAGCCTGAGGTTGGCGACTTTCGCATGTACACGCGCCGAGCAGCCGACGCCCTTCGTGGTTTTCGCGAGCAGCATCGTTTCATGCGTGGCTTGGTGGCTTGGCTCGGCCTCAAGGAAGCGATTTTGCTATTCCATCGCCCTGCTAGAGCTGCGGGGCAGACGAAATATCCACTGTCGAAATTGATTAAGCTGGCTTGGACTGCGATTGCATCATCATCTCCGCTTCCGCTCAAGGCCAGTTCGTACCTTGGTGCAGCGATGCTCGCCGGATCGTTCATTGCGTTTGGTTGTTGCCTGATTGGTCTTGTCGCTTCATGGACAACGACAACGGCATTGGCGTGGATTGGGTTCTTGCTCGGTCTGAGCGGTATTCAGATGTCGGCCATTGGACTTTTAGGGGACTATGTAGGGCGCGTTTTCGAAGAATCCAAACAGCGCCCGCTGTATGTAGTCAGCGAGGTTTGCAATATCGATACGTCGCCGCAGCAATCTAGAGCCATGTGGCTCGATACGACGGATGGATCAGGCCAGGTACGAATCGAGCCGAGGATTTATGGCCCGATCAGTCTACCATCGCCCATCAGGAAAGTGGGCTAAAGATTCCGTATGCAATCGAGTCGTGCTTGTATGGATGAGTCCGGCAACGACTGGCGCACTGATAGCGCTCTACTGGTCGTCGTCTGTGTGTTGGTTTTGTGGCTCGGGCTGGGCAAGACTCGGCTTTGGGATCAAGACGAAGGCTACTACGCGAGCGTCGCGCGGGAGATGTTTGATCGCAGGGACTGGATCGTCCCGACATTCAACCAGGAACTCTTTGCGCACAAGCCACCGTTGATGTATTGGGGCATGCTCACCGGATTCCATCTGTTTGGGGTTTCGGAGTTTGCTACGAGGTGGGTGTCAGCGATATTTGGGACCGGGATGGTTCTCTTGACCTATCGGCTCGGTCGGCTGCTGATCGACCGCAAGACCGCGCTGATTGCGTCGTTGGTCCTGGCCTCCAGTTTGATGTTCACGGTGGTGGCTCGTTCCGCAACGGCCGACGTGCATCTGGGTTTTTTCATACTCTTGGCTTTGACGCTATGGGTCTCTAGGGCGAGTGCGTGGTCCAAGCGCGGTGTTTCAGAGGTTGGTGATTTA
>CAILTZ010000647.1 GCA_903837255.1 uncultured Pirellula sp.
GAACCAACGTCATGAAGAAGTGGACAGGCTGGAAGCCTATCCCACGCGATGAACCACAGGCATGTGCAGCTATTTTGGTTGGTGTCGTAGGTGCTTGCTCAGGAACTCGAAGGTCCCTACGCCGTGGATCGTATGCGGTCCATTGAACCACTCGATCGTGGTCCGATCGGGCAGCCCAAGCCTCGCGGCGTACATCCGCCGTACCTTGGCAAACTCCAACCCCACGCGCTCGTCGGGAGCCACGCCATCGGCATGCCCCCGCTCGACCATGAACGGACGCGGTGCAATCAAGGTCGCCATCTCTGCATAATTAAATTTCCTACCAAGATCGAACTCGAAGATCTCGTACTCCATGGTCCAAACATAGCTATAAGGTGCCGAGGTGCTGGCATTTTTCCAAACCCAGTCGTTGAAGTCCGCCGAACAGATCGATAGACAATACTCGGGCACCAGCGCAGGAATCCGCATGGCACTTTTTCCACCATACGAAAGCCCATAAAACGCAATTCGACTCGGGTCGACCTCCGGGCGGCTCGCAAGCCACTGGACGATCTGTTCGTGCTGGGCGATGATCGTCGAGAACAAGGTTTTACCCAACAGATTGCTTTTCCGCTGGAGCGTACGGAATCGATCGGTAAAGAGATAGAGATTCTGTGGTGCAAAGACGACGTAGCCTTGTTCGGCCAACTGCGCCGAGACGTCATGATAAGCCGGATGGTCCTTGACAATCGTATCGGTGGGTCGCCCCTCGAGGCCATGCTGAAAGACTACACAAGGCCGCTTGGAGATCGGCTCGGCGGACTTGGGGACCAGCAGTACCCCATACGAGATCACGTCATCGAACACATCGAGGACCACTTCGTAGCCTCGCCATTTTTCCCGTTCGTAAACCAATCGAGTCCTGGGCATCAGGGGCTTCTTGGGCAAATCCCAGTGGCCGATGATCTCATCGCGAAACTCTTTGCGATAAGGCTCGACGCTCGCAGCGAACTTTTCGGGTGTCGACGTGTCGAGGTTTTTCCAGTGTGCGTCGCGCTCGTACTGAATCAGATCGAGCGTGCGCTGTTGCCATCGGTCGAGCTGCTTGAGCCAAGCCACGCGGCGAGTCTCCACGGCAGCAAGGGGGCCCCAAGCAACTTGCGGAAGCGGATCGCGGTAGCCTGATACTTTTTTCGACTCCGACTCGATATCCGAACTGAGGCTAGCAAGTGAACGCGCTAGTCCCGCGTCGCTGATTCCGCTCGATCGTTCAAGAGCACCCTCGGTCGGGCCGCTTAAAACGATCTTGTCCGTCAATTTCCATTTTCCGAGCAAGCCTTGAGCCAGATCCGTCTCGAATTTGGCTTGAGATAGGTCGGGTCCCATCAAATTCCCAGGTGCACCACCATCGCCTGCGATTGTTACTGTCGGTCCTGGGACCGGATCGATGACCAAACGTCTAGGGGCGATCATAGCCGCAAGCTGAGCGTCTCCGAAATGCTTGAGCAGTCCATGCACATTGCGATGGATCGGCTGGTCCCAAACTTTTTCGCGGGGTCCAAAATGCCCCGACACGCACGTCAGATCGATCCTCGTGTCGCACACTCCGGTGGCGAGTGCGATCCAACCCCCTTCGCCCCAACCGGCGACCATCACCGGCCGATCTGGGATCGTCTTCTTGAGCAAATCGATCGCCGACATGTTTTGGTGAACGTGGTAACCAAGCAGATGTCTGCCGAGGACAAACGCCGATCGATAGAGGTACTCTTGATCGGTCATCACGGCCCGTCCAAGTCGTGCTTCGCGATGCCGACTGGCGACCTGGGGGATCACGACCAAGCCACCGGCGCGGGCCAGCACCAGCGCATCGGTACTGGATCCTTGTCCAACACCGCAGAGGTTCTCCGGCATCTGCGAAGCGTCGGGGACTAGCACTACACCAAAGCGGATTGTTTTTGGGATCACCAGCAAACCGCTGGCCTCCCAACCTTCGAGGACCGGCCATCGAACGCGTTGGATACGGAGCGTATCGTCGCTAGCCAAGGCGCTCGAACCGCGATCATCCGCGATCCGACTCAGGGGGCTTTCGATGATCCAATCGGTGGCTTCGACGCGGGAGTCAACGAGCCCGATGCGACGTGCGTAGTCGCTGCGAAGTTCCTTGATCGCTTCCTCATACGTCCCCCCGTCGGCTTTCGGCTCAGGCCAATTCAATCGCCTGTCTTTGACCGATGCATCGAGCTGCTTGAGCAAAAATCGATCGACACCTGATACAAGCTCCGAGGCGATATCCCCCTGGAGTGTCAGTCGCTGTGTACCTGCCAGCTCGACGACAGCCGATGCGTCGAGCCGGTCAAAATGGTCTTCAGGAAATTGGGCCATCAGCTTCGGCAGGTGGCTTGCGACATGAACCATCGCAAGCAGGAATGCAAAAGAAATCTGGAGTTTCGAGGACAAAGCGCGCATGATGGATCAACAGAAATGAGAGGGAATAATCGGAATGCTTTAGAGCATTCTATCCGATCCGAGGTGCCGATATATCTATAATAGAATTAGTTATCCAGGTAGACGCACGGGCTCGGGAATGGCCCGAGCTTCAACTCACCCACCAATAGAGGAGTCCGATGGAGACGCTACAAGATCGATATCGAGCTGTTGCCGATCGGCACGGGGTGGTTTGGGAGAGCGTTTGTGCTCCTGGTTTCGAGGATCGCCTGAAAGACCTGGAAAAGTGTCTCGCAGATCAGAACGTCCCCCATCCTATCCCGAGAGAAAAAGCCAATGCGTATTTCGAGGCAGCCAAATCCGGAGAACCTTTCCGCGTCGGTACACTCTCGGATCTAACCGTCGATCTAGGCAAGTACTCCAACGCTCAGCACTACGATAGCTATACGTTCGAACAGCACTTGAGCTGGGCTTGTCTAATTGCAGAACAGCAGCGGTCCAAGCATCGCTATGCGTGCCGTGAGTACATGCATGGCGAGGAGCTTTTTCAGATCGGTGGTTCGGTGATTCCCGATTTTTATCAGCTCAACGCTCGGATCTTCCAGCAGACGCTTTGGCAGCTCTCGACGGTCAACATGATCATCCCGGCGGAATTGTTTTTTACATGCCACTCGCGCCGCTTCTTTCCAGTGACCACCTTCATGAGGCCTCTGGAGCAGGATTACCTACAAGAGCCCGATATCGGCCACGATGTCGCAGGTCACGTTTCGACCTTCACGATTCCTGTGGTCGCACAGCTCATGCAAAACCACGGTTTGGCTCGCAACATGATTTATCAAGAGCGAGACGATGCCCTTGCACGCACGTCGGATCACAAACGCCGAAGCGAGATCGAGCGCCGTGGAGATGAACTCCTCTTGTACGCCGAACGGATCTACTGGTTTACCGTCGAGTTCGGACTCGTTTCCCAAGACCAAGAGACTCGGGCTTATGGAGCCGGGATCCTGTCCTCGCCGGGCGAGACTCGATTCAGCATCGATTCGAATCGACCCACTCGAATCTTGATCGATCCATCCAGCGATCGAGATCTTCTGCGGCTTGCGACAACCGATTATCTGATCAGCGAGTACCAGAAGACGTATTTTGTAATTCGCCAGTTCGACCTTCTCCAGAGCATCACTCCACAGCGGATTGTGCGACTTGCCAAGACGGCGGCCAAGCTACCTCATTTTTCTTGGCGTGATTTGGTGCCCGGTGATCGGGTATTGCAAGTAGGCGAATCGGCAGTCTCGACCAACGAAAAGTACCTGCGTCTGGCTTTCCATTCCCTAGATACCCATTGCGAACAAGGGGACGCATGCTTGACCCGGACCGCAATTCGCAATTTACGTATATTCGCTAAAAACCCTAATGCGACCGCCGAACTCTCCGAGCTCCTGGGCAGCCAAATCGCACCGGTTCCGGCCGGGATTTTGGATTGGTTCACCCCACGGGACGCAGCCGGAGAATTCACGCAAGAAACCCGTCCGATGAGCGTCGGCCAAGGTGACTAGCCCACGGCAGTCGAAAATCCACCCGCCGGGTGTTGCTTTCGACTGCGCATCTTCTATCCTGACAGATCACCCCCAAGACGGCATGTTCCTCTCCTAGTGTCATCGACTCTCAAGCACCCCTCCCATGAAATCCTCTAAACACTCTCTGCTTGCGATCCCTTGCATCGCGGCTGCGTGCGTGACCGCACTACCTCTGTGCCCGGCCCAACAAGCGGCTGCCGAGCAACCCCCTAGCGCTGCGAAAGCCGTTTCGCAGGCCGACAAAACTCTCTATGCACAACCCAGCTATCTGCTTTCGAACAACCAGGTCGAGCTTGCAATCACGCAGCTCGGTGGACACATGGCCCCGGTGAGCTTTTACCGCGACACGGCCGACGCGATCCAGCCTTACCACATCAGCCCATGGCAAGAAGAGAAAGGGCCCGAGATGCCCGCCGCAGTGCTAGTCCCCCTGCGTGGCGATTTCTTCTGCATGCCCTTTGGCGGAAACTCAGATCCTCTAGGAAACGAAAAACACCCCCCGCACGGCGAAGTCGCAACCGCATTTTGGATTCGCACACAGTCCAAGCGTACCGGCGATGTCTCGGCGCTGAGCATGACCATGGAGACCTCGGCCCGGGCTGGTAAAGTCACCAAAGACATCTACCTGGTCGATTCCCAAAATGCCGTCTACACCAAACACACCATCGAAGGCTTCGAGGGCAAAGTCCCCTTGGGACATCATGCAACGCTTGCCATGCCCGACCAAGATCAAAGCGTTCGATTGGCATCGAGCCCCATCCGATTCGGCATGACCTACCCCGGGACTTTTTCTGACCCCAAGCAAGGCGAGTACCAGTCGCTCGAACCGGGTAAGCGTTGGGAATCCCTGACCCAGGTGCCGGTGGCTTGGAAAGGGCAGGCCGATGCGGATCTAACTCGATTGCCTGCCCGCCAAGGCTTTGCCGACCTGATCCAAATCTACAACGAGCAACCCGACAAGGATCCGTCTCCGGCTTGGATGACCGCAACCTTCACCAACCAAGGTTACGTTTGGTTCAGCCTTAAGGATCCTACGCTGCTGAACTCGACCGTTTTTTGGATCGAGAATCGCGGTCGGCACGGATACCCCTGGCAGGGTCGAAACCACTGCTTGGGCATCGAAGATGTCACGGCCCATTTCGCCGATGGACTCAAAGCCTCCGTCGAAGCGAACGCTCTGAACCAGCAAGGCATCCGCACAGCCCTGGAACTTACAAAGAACTCCCCCACCGTGATTCCTTACATCCAAGGGGTGGTTCGGGTCCCAAAAACTTTTCAAATCGTAAAGACAATCGAGTTTAGCCCTGGCCAGATCACCCTGGTTTCGCCCGATGGCCAGCGCGTCAATGCACCTGTGCGGCATGAGTTCTTGCGGACCGGCAAGCTCTAAGCGTTCACAAGTCAGCCCACCGCTTGCAACTCACTTTTGAAACTCTTGGAAATAACGACGCATGTTGAAGCAACTAATTTGTGCGATTGCTGTTCTAGCTGGCTCATTGGACTCGCTGCAGCATCGAGTTGCCCTCGGGGATGATCGCCCCAACATCTTGTTCATCTTCTCGGACGATCATGCTCAAGCGGCCATCTCGGCCTATGGTTCCAAAGTCAACCAAACACCTCATTTGGATCGACTGGCCAATCAAGGCGCTCGCTTTCTAAACTCCTTTGTCACCAATTCGATCTGCACGCCTAGCCGTGCAACCCTTTTGACAGGCCAGTACTCTCACAAAAATGGAGTTCCTGTTTTCAATCGTTTCGACGGCTCCAAAGATCACGTCGCCAAGCGACTCCAAGCGGCAGGATACCATACCGGGATGATCGGCAAGTGGCACCTCGGGAGCGACCCGACAGGTTTCGATCGTTGGGCCGTTCTTCCCGGTCAAGGTGCTTATTGGAATCCCCAATTTCTCATTCCAGAGCACAAGCTCACCATCGAAGGTCACTGCACCGAGGTGACCACGCAACTGGGGATTGAGTTTCTCGAAACACGACCAAAAGACCAGCCCTTTTTTTTGATGCTACACCACAAGGCCCCGCACCGCGAGTGGGAGCCGGATACCAAAAACAAAGCGGCCTTTCGCGATCGAACTTTTCCTGAGCCGAGCACCCTTTGGGACGATTATTCAACACGTCCTGCGGCACTCCCGGAAAACGAGCAAACGATCGCCAAGGATCTGACGCGGCGCGATTTGAAACTCACACCCCCCGAGGAGTTGCAAGGCCAAGAACGCAACAAGTGGCTGGGGGCCAAACCCACAAGCGTCGTCGTCGATGGAAAGACCATCGAAGGCAAAGAGCTCGTGAAGTGGAAGTACCAGCGGTACATGCAGGACTACTTGGCCTGCGTCCAAGGAGTAGACGATAGCGTCGGTGCAATGCTCGATTACCTAGACCAAAATGGATTGGCCAAAAACACACTGGTCATCTATACCGCCGATAACGGATGGTACATGGGAGAGCTTGGTATGTACGACAAACGCTTCATGTACGAACCAGGGTTGCGGTCCCCTTTGATCATGCGAGGTCCAGGGATCTATCCCGGATCGACCCCCGATGCCTTCGTTGCAAATATCGATCTTGCACCAACCTTTTTAGGATTTGCAAAGCTTCAGATTCCAGAGTGGATGCAAGGCCGATCGCTGGTCGAGGTCGTGCAAGGTCAAACCCCGAGCGACTGGCGCAAGTCCGTGTACTATCGCTACTACCATGACCCTGGGCATCACAACACACGCGCTCATTACGGCGTCCGCACCGCAACCCACAAACTGATTCATTACTGGCGCAAGGACGCTTATGAGCTATTCGAACTTGCAAGCGATCCGGACGAACAGAGGAACTTGCTAGTCGATGCGGCAACGGCCGACAAAGATTCGACCAAGCAGCTCTTTGCGGAGCTCAAGAAACAACTCACCGATCTACAGCGAGAGTATCAGGACGATGGGCGGTATGCCGATCCGGCGACTTGGCCAACCGGTGGCTCCGACGGGCCGTTTGACGACAAAACACCTCTAGGGAAAAAGACGGTGGCCGAGGCGATCGTCGGGTCCAAGGCGAGATAACCCGCCTTGGACGATTGTTTGCTTTTCGAATGCAAATGCGCCATTAAGCCATCGAAGGTAGCTGCGAATTACGCCTCCACCTGACAAGTCCGGTCTTAGCCTTTGACTTCAAACTCTGCATCGATCGCGTCATCGTTAGGCCCCTTGGCCTCAGGCGATGCGGTCGAACTCTGCGGTGTGGATGCAAAGGAAGAGCGGAACGCATTGGCGGTTTGTTCGAGTTCGGCTGTCGCTAGCTTGATCGCCTCTGCCTCGTTTAGGTTCAGAGCATCGCGGAGCTTCTTGATCGCGGCTTCGAGTGGTTCGCGGTCCGAAAC
>CAILTZ010000648.1 GCA_903837255.1 uncultured Pirellula sp.
CGATCCCGCATCCGTTGTCGCTTATGCGGATCAGATCGGTCCCGCCACCTTCGACCAACACCTCGATCATGCTCGCGCCGGCGTCAATGCTATTCTCAAGCATCTCCTTGACAACGCTCGCAGGCCGCTCGATCACCTCCCCAGCGGCGATCTTGTTGACCAAACTTACCGGCAATTGGCGTATGATTGGCATCCGAGCGATGAAGGCTCCTTCTGCCGTGCGTCTTTTTGACTCTAACGAATCACTTAGAGCACGTTTATGGTTATATGGAATCGGAACTGAGAAAAGTATAAGCCTAGGTTGTATCCCATCAAGCCACAACCGGCTCGGCTCGAAGTATTCGCAACCAGACCGGTTTTGAGATACACTATCTAGACGGTTTATACTCAAGGCCGACCCCACCCTCCCTCCGCCCTGTCTATCTCAAGTCATTTCTCCCATGCAAAAGATCCATTCTGCCGAGTCATCCAAGACAAATTGCATCTCTCCCAAGAGGCTCTCGCTAGCCCTGTGCCTTGCACTCACAACAGGAGTTTTATTTGCTAGCAACCTCCTAGAGGCTGTTGGTCAAGACGCACAGGCCAAAGCTGCCCAGGCGGCAGCACCTGGGGATTTGACCAAGTTCTACGAGCCGCGTGAATTCATCGGCAAGAGTGGCGAGCCGCTGAAGTACCGGCTGATCAAACCGGTCGACTACAAGTTCGGCAAAAAATATCCTCTGGTTTTGTTTCTCCACGGGGCCGGCGAACGAGGCGACGACAATGCGATCACCCTCAAGCATGCCGCCAAAGACTTCGCCAACCCAGAGCTTCGGACCAAGTACCCTGCCTATGTATTGATCCCGCAATGCCCAACGGGCAAGAAGTGGTCCGAGGTCGATTGGTCGAAAGACTCCAGCGAGCTTCCCCAGGATCCAAGCGACGCGATGCAAAGCATCAAAGAGCTCCTCGACGAGATGGTCGAAAATGCTGGGGTCGATAAGAATCGAATCTACATCACCGGACTTTCGATGGGCGGCTATGGAACTTGGGATGCCATCGCTCGCTACCCTGGATTCTTTGCCGCCGCTGCTCCGATCTGCGGTGGAGGTGACCCCAAGACCGTCAGCAAATTCAAAGCCCTCCCAGTTTGGTGTTTCCATGGTGCCAAGGACTCTGTTGTCAAAGTCAATCGCAGTCGCGAGATGATCGAGGCCCTCAAGCAAGTCGGTTCGACGGTCAAGTACACCGAGTATCCTGAGGCACAGCACGATAGCTGGACGCAAACGTATGCCAACCCCGAACTCTACGACTGGATGTTCGCTCAGCGGCGAGAAAGCCAATGAGCCGATAGCGAAGTGCTCTCATCCGGTGAGTTTTCTCGTAGATCTTTAACCACATGATGCACCCGAGTTTTCGACACTTGCTAGCGGCCTGCTCGCTTTTGAGCTACCTCTTGGTTTTGCTGACCGCCCACTGGGTGATCGCGCAGGATGAACCTGGAACGCAGGCCCCCCCGAAGAGTGCTCCTGTCCACTGGGTCGATTTTTCGAAAGACATCGCGCCGATCCTGCGCGAGCATTGCCTGCAGTGCCACCATGGAGAGCATCCAAAAGGTGGCTTGAACATCACCGATCGCGATGCCCTTTTGGGATACATCACACCCGGCTCGATCCAAGACAGTTCGCTATGGACCGATTACCTGACAGCCAAACCGATCGCGCAAGACCTGGAGAGCTTGGTCATGCCACCGGATGGGCCGCTGCAAAAGGCAAAGCTCGCTCTGCTGAAACTTTGGATCGAAGAGGGGGCTCATTGGCCTCAGGAGGACAAACTCGATGCGCAAAAGGACCAGCCAGACGCAGCGGCTTTGGCGACCGATGCATCATTGCCCCGCAGGCTCTATCTGGCAATTGGATATTTCCATCCAGCAGTGGTCCATTTTCCAGTCGCACTACTGTCTCTTGCTGGGATCAGCATCGTCTTGTCATGGTTCTTTGGGCAAGGCTGCGTTCGCTTTGCCTATGTGTGCTTGGTCCTAGGTGCTCTGGGTGCCCTCTCGTCGGCCGTGATGGGCTGGTCGTTTGCCGAGATCCGAGGATTTTCCAGCTGGACCGAAATGATATCGAGCAAAGCCGATGAACGGCAAAGCAATGAGTTCTTTCACCGTTGGCTCGGAACCCTTACGGCTCTTGCCAGCACCGTCGCTGCCTGGATGGCTTACCGCGCCGGCAAACCCGACGGCACCAGAAACGGCTGGGGCTGGAAAACCGCCGTCTTGGTCTTAGCCGCTCTGGTCGGGATCGTCGGGCACCAAGGGGGCGAAATGGTTTACGGGGATATCTTTGCCCAAGCCCTACAGCAATTCAACGGTCGCTAAGCGTTTGTTGTTTTCTTCGCGTCTTCGGATCGAGTACACTGATACCGCTTCAAATTGCACCCCGGATTTCACTGTCGAGTCATTCTCTTTGTTTTCAAACCATCAACATGCTTCATAGTCAACTGATCCATCCGGAGATCCTGCACATCTTGGCTGCAGCCGGCCATCATGCAACGATCCTCATCGCCGATGGCAACTACCCAGCCTCGAGCAAACGCGGCCCGCGATCTCAAGTCGTCAGCCTCAACCTCATGCCCGGCGTGGTGACTTGCGATCAAGTTCTCCAAGCCATCCTTTCGGCCATTCCCGTCGAAGCCATCCGGACGATGGAGACTGAAAAATCTGGGCCTTATGCGCTGGAATCCGATCCGCCGGTCTGGAGTCAGTACCGTAAAACCATCCGTGCTGCTGGATTGGATTTGGATCTCCAACCAGTCGACAAATGGGAGTTCTACGCGGCAGTGGCCACCGAGGACCATGTCCTAACGGTCCAAACCGCCGATACCCAACGCTACGCGAACATCCTGCTATCGGTGGGCGTTCGCATGTTTCCCCAAGGTTGATCGCCACGAAATCGATTGCCAACTATCCGCGTGATTGGACTGATTCGAAAGGTTCTTGCGATGCTTCAGATGATCCGATTGAAAGTCCCGTTGGTGCTGCTGATTTCAGGAATTGTATTCCCCAACCCACCAGAGGCTCTCTCACAGGAATCACCAGCCAATCGATTCCGGGGCAATCAAGGCTTGGGAGCCTACGAAGAGTGCTCTGTGGCGATCCCATGGAAGGACCAGTCGATCTCCAAGGTCGACCTACCCGGGATCGGCAACGGGTCACCAGTGCTGTGGCAAGACTCTGCCAACGGCTCCCGTGCTTACGTGCTCTCGGCCTCGGCAACAGACGCGACTCGCCACGTGTTCGCAATCGATCTAGCGAATAATAAGGTGTTGTGGGCAACGTCGTATCCGTCGGCCAAGCATCGGCTGCATCAGTTCACCACGTATGCTTCGTCGACTCCAGCCGTCGACCAAAGCGGCGTCTATGTCGCTTGGGGGGAGCCCGAGCACGTCTATGTCAAGCATCTGGGGCACGACGGCCAGGAGCGTTGGACGCGAGACTTTGGACGCTATGTTTCCCAGCATGGCTTTGCGACCTCACCGATGCTTTTGGACGGCAAACTCTATCTGCTCGATAGCCAAGATGCTGAGGAACTCGAAGCGGGCGTGGCGCCCGGAGAGGACCGTATGCTGGCCCTGGATGCCAAGACCGGCCAAACCCTCTGGGAGCGTAAGTTACCGACCAAGCGGGTTTGCTATGGGCTTCCCAGCGTCCGAACGCTTGCCGATGGCTCGAAGGAACTGGTCTGTGCGACCACTGCGATGGGGATTTTTGGGATGGATCCTAGCACTGGGGAAATCCGATGGAATCACGATTGCTTCAAGCAGCGAGTCTGCTCCTCGACCTTGCTGGTAGGACCCCTTGCCATCGCCTCGCACGGTTCGGGTGGTGGGCGGGACAACATGCTGGTAGCCTACGACATGGACTCCAAAAAAGAACGGTTCCGCATTCAACGCGCAGCCCCTTACGTGCCGACCGCGGTAGCCAAGGGCGACTTGCTGTTTCTCTGGTCGGATGCCGGGATCGTCTCGTGCGTGCGGCTCGACGATGGCCAAGTCCTTTGGAGCGAACGCATCGGAGGCAATTTTTTCTCCTCGCCGATCCTTGTAGGCAACCGCTTGCTGAACGTCTCAGACACTGGCAACGTGACGATCCTTGCTGCTGGCGACAAATTTGAAAAAATCGCCACGATAAGCACCGATGCGACCGTGCGATCGACGCTGGTCGCTTCCCAGGACATGCTGCTGCTGAGAACCTACGAGCAGCTTTGGATCATCCGCTGAGAAAGAACTAGCCGAAAGCACGGTATGAAAGTACTGATCGACCAAGAACAGATCCGTCGTGGGATCGACCAGCTCGGTGCCAAGCTCAACGCTCAGTATGGCCCAGAGCCGATTACCGTCGTAGCGATCATGACAGGTAGTCTGGTGATGCTCGCCGACTTGATCCGCTGCCTGGAAATGCCGCTTCGCATCAGCCTGATTCGAGCTTCGTCGTATCGAGGTGGAGTCTCGTCCGGTGAGCTACACGTCGAAGAAATCCAGCGGCTCGACATCCAAGACCGCGATATCCTGCTTATCGATGACATCTACGACACAGGGAAAACGCTGCTCGAGGTTTCCAAGCGACTCAAGGAACTTAGACCAAGATCCTTGAAAACAGCAGTGTTCTTGAACAAACAAGGGACAAGCCAAGTGCAACTCAAACCTGACTACAGTGTGTTTGATATCCCAAACCGATTCGTCGTCGGCTATGGTTTGGACTACGATGACTACTATCGCAATCTGCCTTATGTAGCCGTTCTGGAACAGTCTGATCTTGAGCAACATCACCGGGCTGCTAGATAAATGGCAACCCTCAAGCGTGACAGTCGATAATAGGCGCAAGTAGATGCTAGGCTGATCAGTTAATGGCTACCGCGGAATCACCAACTCTATCGAGCCCCACGACCCACTCCCCGCTGAGGGTCCAAGTCGTCGCGCGGAGCTACTGGCCAATTGCCGACGAACCGAGCCAAAGGCTCATGCACACCCTGGACGCTTGGAACTCGATCGGTATCCAATCCTCGGTACTGACAACCCGATGGAACAACAACTGGCCGGACAAAGCCGCCTTGCGCTCGGTCCGGGTCGAACGCCTCCTGCCTGCCCCAACCTCCTCATGGAACGAAACCCATTTTCAACGCAACCTGACAAAATGGCTTTTCAAAAGTGCGGATACTTTTGATGCGATCTATGTCGATGCCGCCGATAGTCTGCTCTCGGCCGTCGTTCCCAAGGCCAATGCGATGGGCAAACCCGTGCTGTGCCGATTCAGCCACGACCAGGCCTCCTGCCCCATACCCAGATCCCTGGGAACATACTTCCCTTCAAATCCATCGATATCCGACTCGCTTCGCAAATGCGCTGCGGTGGTGGCCGACCACCGCCGAGGTTACCAAGATCTGATCGAGATGGGAGTTAGCAAGGAGCGAAGTGTTTGGATTCCGGATGCGGTGTTTGAACCTGCGCAGCGCTCCGAAGCCAAACGAGCGATGGCTCGTAACGCCCTGTTCGACGTCTCCGGGGATTTAGCGATCCCGACCCAAACCCATCTGCTGCTGCACTTTGGGGAAACCTCCCTGAGCCAGCTTCAAGTCGTCCTACAATCCATCTGCGATCTTCTCGATCGGGGGATACCCGTCCGCATGTGGCTGATCAATCCCGGACAAGATGCGCCCAAGATCTACGAATGGCTGAGGCTCCAAGGATGGCATCGCGAAGTCTTGATCTTTGACGGATTTGATGTTTTGGAAGATCTGATTTGCATCGCCGATTTGGTACTCGTTTCGAATCCGGCATGCTCGCTGCAATACTCGACACGCTTGGCTCTAGAATCCCAGGTACCCTTGATCGCAGCGCTGGATCCTAGAGTGTCGGATTGGATGCCCGAAACGCCGCTGATGAAATGGTATTATTCGAGGGAATCTCTCGGCGATCAACTTGCCGATTGGATCGCGCACCGTGCGCAGTGGGAGGCCCAAGCCGTAGCGCTTCGCAGGCATTACCAACGCCACCATCCGACGAGCCACTGGCTCGATCGCTGGAGCAGTATTTTCGCAAAAGCCTTGTTGCAAAGCTCTAGCTCGCCGGCGGAAAAGAGGTCCAAGTGAACCAAGCATCTGGGAAGATCAAGGTCTGCTTGATCATTCCGACGCTCGATCAGGGAGGTGCGGAAAAGCAGCTTGCGATGCTTGCCTGTGGCTTGGATCGAAATAACTTCGAGCCTTCGGTGATCGTCTTGACCAGAACCGGACCGCTGGAATCCCAGTTGCAGGCCGCTGGTGTGCCGGTGCATCTGATCGGCAAGAACACAACGGCTGACCCTTGGGCCTGGACGAAACTCCTGCGAACTATACGACAAATAAAACCAGACATTGTTCACACCTGGATCTTTGCCGCCAACGCTTATGGCCGCTCGGCTGCGCTGTGGGCCAAGGTGCCGTGCATCGTCGGCTCGGAACGTTCCGTCGATCCTTGGAAAGGCACATGGCAATTATCCATCGATCGTTTTCTAGCCAAACGGACCCATGGATTGTCAACCAACAGCCCCGGGGTGGTGGACTTTTACCATGGCCACGGCGTGGATCGATCGAACTTTACAATCATCCCCAACGGGATCATGCCTCGGGATGCAAAGCTTGAGATTACTCGCCAGGAAGCATTCGAGCGATTGGGTATCCCGCTAAATCAACACCTGATCCTTTCGATCGGAAGGCTATGGCATCAGAAAGGCTACAAGGACCTGATTTGGTCGGCCGAGATGCTGCGGATCCTGCGAAACGATGTTTGCTATGTGGTATTAGGAGAAGGCCCGGAGCGAGAGCGCCTCGAGGCCTACCGCGACAACGTCCGGGCTGCCGCCTCAGTGCACTTCGTCGGCCATCGCTCCGATGCCATGCAGATCCTTCCCCATGCGGATTTGCTTTGGAACGGCAGTCTTTACGAAGGCCAATCGAATGTCATTCTCGAGGCCATGCAAGCCGGCGTGCTGGTCATGGCTACCGATATCCCAGGAAACCGAGACCTTATCGAAAACGAAAAAACCGGTATCCTTTTCCAAGTCGGTGATATCGATCGACTCATGCGGATATCGAATCAATTGCTCGATGATACCCAGCAGAGCAATTGCATCATCCAAGCCGCCCGCGAGCTAGTCGCCCGCGAGCACTCCGCCCCAATGATGATCCAACGCCATGAAGCTTGGTACCGCAAGCTGTTGCAACGATGAAAAAAACCTCCAGCTTCGACTTCGTTCAACTCCGCGGCGCAATCGCATCGGGCTCGGTGGAGATCGCTCCAACGGTCGCAATGGCGATGGAAAAGCCCATCGATTTCCCCTCGGTCGACCTCGCTCTTGTACCAGGGGATCGTGTCGCCATCGCCGTCCATGATAGTCTTCCGCAAGCAAGCCTTGTGGTCCAATCCCTGATCGATTGGCTCTTTAACCATCCGGCCCTAAGCGACCTGCGGCTCTCGGTGGTGCTCGCCAACGGACAAGAAACCTTGGCCGAACAAATCACAAGTTGGCTCAGCACTGAGCATCCAGAGAGTACCCAAGGCGATGAGCCGCAATGCCGCGTCATGTGCCACGACCCAGATGATCCGCATTCGCTCGAATACATCGCTGCGTCCGACCAAGCCGAAGCGATCTATCTTCACCGAGAGCTCGTCGAAGCCGATTTTGTGATCCCGGTCTACCGATGGCTTGAGACTCATGATCCCCGCAGTCACGATCCCTACATGGTCTTACCTACATTCGGCGATCGAGCTACCTTAAACAGATACGCAAAGGCTTGGTTGAGACACAGCGATGCAGGGGCACGAAGTTCCATGGGCATCGCCGAGTCGGGCTGGCTGGCAGGGATCCAATTTGCCATCGGAGCATTGGCCAACCAAGAAGGTCAAATTGCAATGCTCGTTTCGGGAACGCCCGTGGGGGTCGACCGAGCATGCCAAGAGGTGCTTGGCACAAGCCCTCAGGCCGAAAAAACTTCCGCCGAAAAAGGCTTTGATTTAGTCGTCGTCGAGTTGGTCGACGAGTCTGGTGCCCCGAACTGGCGTCAGATCGCCGGCGCCGCCTGCAGCGCCGAGCGGTGGCTTAGTCCCGCCGGTCGAATCGTGGTGATCGCATCCAAACTCAGCGTGGTCCCCCCAGGAATTGGAGCTTTAGCCTCGGACGATCCGGACGAAGAGATTCAGCAAGTCTTGCTCGATAGCCAATTGGAAGACGCATTTTCGGCCGCTGTTTTGCGAGGGATCCAATCGCGACGAAGCATTTATGTACAATCCCAAGTGGATCCCGAGATCCTCGAATCGCTCGGGTTCGCATCGATTCGCAACCCGAGCGAGCTCGATCGCCTCATGCACAACGCCTCGCGAGTCGGTGTCATGGAATACTAGATCGCAGTCGCATTCCGCAGGTGGTATCTTCAACAAGGTCGCTGACTATGGACATCTATTCGCTAAACTCTCGGTATGGATTCAATGAAGAGTTGGTTTTCTTTGAGCATCCCAGCGGGTTGGTGTATGCCAAGGTGAAAACAATTCATTGCACCGGAGAGTTCTTCCTACAAGGTGCACATGTAACCAGATACCAAGACCTGCTGTTTATGAGCCAGCAAGCGATCTATGCGCAGGGCAAGGCGTTGCGGGGTGGAATCCCAATCTGTTTTCCTTGGTTCAACAGCCACCCAAGCGATGCGAGCTTGCCTGCCCACGGTTGGGCCCGGACTGCGACGTGGAATGTCCTCCAGACGCATCGCTCCAGCGATGAGATCCAAGTCGTTCTCGGACTAGCCAAGGATGGTTTTGAGCTGGTCTATCGGATCGGTTTGGGCCGCCAGCTGAAGGTCGCTTTGGAGACACGAAACACTACGCACAGCGCACTGGAGTATGAACTGGCCTTGCACACCTATTTCGCGGTTGGGAACATTGACCAAGTCGCCATCACGGGGGATTTGCAAGGCTGCGGCTATTACGACCAGTTGACCAAACTCCAGCACGAGGCTCAAGGCTCACCGATCGGCTTTACTCAAGAGACGGATCGGATTTATTATGGGCAAGCTCCACACATCAAGATTGCGGACCGCTCGCTAGATCGTCAGATAGAGATCGACTCCGAGGGATCCAGAGCAACCGTCGTATGGAATCCGTGGGTGGAGAAATCCAAACGGATGTCGGACTTTGGGGATCTTGAATACCAGCAGATGTGCTGCATCGAAACGGCAAATGTCCGCCAACGCTCTGTAAGGCTTGAGGCCGGCGAAACCCGCACTACAAGCCTTTGCATCAAAGCCGACGCCAATCTCGACCTAGCCGAAAATCACTCTGCAGTTGCCAACTGATAGCAAACAGCCTCTTGGGCATTGCGAACGTACAAGCGGTCGCCGACGACTACTGGATGATTCCATGTTTTGTCGCTCAACGCTGCGATTTTCCCAAGCTCTTGATGTTTCTCGGACGTGGCTCGCAGCAAGACCAACTCCCCTTTTTCGCTTATGACCAGGATCAATCCGGAGTCCGCAAGCAAGAGAGCTTGGCCCTTCTCATAACGACCACCCTTCCATTTACGCTTGCCATCCTCAAGCCCGATGCAGGCGAAGATCGCGTTGTCGAACCCGTAAATGTTGCCATCGTGCACCAGGATGTCGTTGTAGTCGGGCTTCATGTCCTTGGATGTCCAGACTTCCTTGGCCTCTAGACCGTTGTCCCCCGAAGTGAACTCAACAAGACGCGTCCCGGTCCCCATTCCAGCAGGTATCAGCAGCTTGTTGCCATCGATCACTTGGGCTTGGCAAGCCCGATAGCCTTGGTGCACAAACTCATAGTTGTAGAGACTCTTTCCAGTGGCGGGCTCCCAGAGATGCGCGCCGGTGTTCGATAGCAAGCACAAATAGGTTTGATCCAAAAGCTTGATCTTTTGAACCGTGCTATAGGACATCTCGCCAGCGGGGGCCGTCCAAGCGACTTGGCCATCCTCGACGTTGAATGCGATGACCCCTTTATCTCCCTTGCCTCCTGCATGGACGATGACAACGCCGCTTTCGACACATGGCGAACAGGAAAAACCCCACATCGGAGGCTCCTTCCTTCCCGAAGACTCTTTCAAGTCTGCTTTCCAAACCAACTTCCCATCCATCGCATCGAGCTTCACCAGGATGCCTTCGGCACCCAAGGCATAGATCGAGCCATCGGAGAGAGTCGGTGTGCCTCGAGGCCCGAGTCCTCCGAGCGATTCGAAAAACCTTGATGGAGTTTTAAAGGACCAAATCGGTTCACCGGTCTTGGAGTCATAGCATGCAACCGCCTCATTCTCCCCGCGTTGCTCTTGAGTAAAAAGCCGATCGGCACCGATGGAAAACGAGCTCCAAGCCGGTCCGAGTCGCTTGCGCCAAATCTCCTGCGGCGGATGCGCCGTCCAATCGTCGCTGAATCGACGTCCCCTCTGCGCACTGTCCCCTCGAGGACCGCGAAAACCGGGCCAGGCGGCTAATTTCAATTCACCGAGAACCCCCTGCGAGTCAATCGGTTGGCTGCTAGTCCTCTTTTCGGCTTGGCGAATCTCTGACAAAGCTTTTTGCTCTGCACTCTGGTTCCATCGCCAATTGAATCCAAAGGAAAAATCCCCCCATACACCATCCGTCATTATCAACGCCGAATAACCAGCCCCGAGGGCCGCCAAGCCGATGGCAAGCCATGTTCGGTGGATTGAAAGTTTGTTGCCGAAAAGAATCGCTCCAAGAGCAAACGCCGCGATCGCCATCGGGATGGTCATGACGATCGGCAAAGGCCCTCGCATCGACTCATGACAAACGGCTTGTTCGATCCCCACGGCACCGACCACACCCAGTACCCCGAGAATCCGCTCGAACCATCGAGCGCGGCTGGCCAGCAGCCACCAAAGCATGACCAACAAGCCGACCAAAAAAGGCCCAAAGGCGCTTGCCATCCAAATCATGGATGGTCCGTCGGGGACCAGGCCCGGAACAAATCGCATGAAAACCATCAGCGGTAAAAGCAGGATCGGAATCCAAATCCGAAGGGGTCGCCAGGAAATCTTGGGTCGCGCCACATTTACTTCTTCTGACATAGTTTGCATTCTCCTGTTTTGCGTCTATCCGAGTAGATCACGAACCGACCAGCCCCGCGGATTCGACTTTGATCCTAAGATCGCCGTTGTAGGCTACACACGGTTGGCCTTTCAACGCTTCGGAC
>CAILTZ010000649.1 GCA_903837255.1 uncultured Pirellula sp.
GATTCGCAGAAGCGACCGTCTGCAAGGACCAAGTGCAGGACCTGATGTTCTTCGGGCAATACGATCCAGTATTCTGGGATACCAGAATCTTCGTAGAGCGTCCTTTTGGTTTTAAGGTCGTGATCGGGATTCGACGGCGAGAGAATCTCGACGACAAGGTTCGGAACGCCCTTGATCTTGGTCGGGGTCAAGATGTGTTTTCGCTCGAGCGTGACGACCACAAGGTCCGGTTGCACGATGTCATGGTTGGAAAGTTGGAGATCAACCGGTGCATTGATCACCTTGCCCAATCCAGTGAGCTCAATCTGGGAGTAAAGTTGAAACTGAATGTGCCTGGACACTTCCTGATGGTAAAGATTGGGAGCAGGATTCACAAAATGTCCTCCATCGATGATTTCGTGCCGATTACCATCTGCAGGGATCGCCGCATAGGCAGCGTAGTCCCAACGCGTCTTGGTATCCTTTTCGATGATCGACATGCTAACGATCCCCAACTCGAAGACTCCGGCTACTCCTATCCATAATCGACGAATTGTACTTCCTGACACCCTCATTTTGAAGCGTTGGAACTGCTACAGAGATTCAGCGGTTCGGATTTAAGATTTTATTAGCCATTAGCCGACCCTTTTTCTCCTTGGCATGCTTTGCGCGTAAGCTTCATCATCGGCAAAATCCCCCTCCTGAGGGTGCCTTACTGAGGGTTCCGAGGGATCTCTCGGGAATGTCATTTCGAAAAGCTAGCTTGATGTTAAAATTGGGGCGACATGTCCCCAGGCTTCTGCGAAGAAATCTGATGGACTACCCTCGCTGCTATCGGCCTCTGAGACTCGGTGCGAACCATGAACCAATTGAATCAGCTACTCTTCGAAGCTCGAGCAAAAGTCCTCAGACGACGCTGGTTCCTCAAAGACTGTGCCGTGGGGCTCGGTAGCCTAGCTGCCATGGAACTCTTGGCAGGAGATCTAGCCGCCGACGAACAAGCCGGCCCACTGGCTCCCAAACAACCCCACTTCCCACCCAAGATCAAACGGGTGGTGTACATGTTCCAAGCCGGTGCACCAAGTCAATTGGAGCTCTACGACCCGAAACCGGAACTGGCTAAACACAACGGAGAGTTACCCCCACCCGATTTGCTCAAAGGCTACCGAGCCGCTTTCATCAACCCAAACTCAGCCCTCCTAGGTGGCAAGTTTGGCTTTGCCCCCAAAGGCCAGTGCGGAATGGAACTCAGCGAGGTTCTCCCGCAAATCGGCAGCATTGCCGACGACATCGTTCTGATCCGCTCGATGCAAACCGATGCAGTCAATCATGCTCCTGCCCAAATCATGATGAACACCGGCTCACAACAGTTCGGTCGACCAAGCCTGGGCAGTTGGTCTCTGTACGGTCTAGGCTCGGAATCCAAGGACTTGCCCGGCTTTGTCGTCCTTACAAGCGCCAAAGGGACCAGTGGCGGGGCGAGCAACTACGGCAGCGGCTTCCTCCCATCCACCTTCGCCGGGATCCCCTTCCGTAGCACCGGCGACCCTGTACTCTACCTTTCAAACCCCAAAGGGATCGATGTCCAAGCCCAACGCGATGCGATCGACGCGATCGCCAATCTCAACCGCTTGAGCCTCGACCAAGTCGGCGACCCGGAAATCGCATCCCGTATCCAAAGCTATGAACTGGCGTCGAAATTGCAAACCAGTGCACCCGAGCTGATGGACCTCACCTCCGAGAGCAAAGAAACTCTCGACCTCTATGGGGTCAAGGATCCTAAAGAAGCAAGCTTTGCAAGGAACTGCCTGCTCGCTCGACGACTGCTTCAGCGGGGCGTTCGCTTCGTGCAACTGTTCCATGAGGTCTGGGACCAACACGGCGATCTGACCAACGGCGTAAAGAACAATGCAGCAGCGACCGACCGGCCAAGTGCGGCCCTGGTCCAAGATCTCAAACGACTCGGACTGCTCGAAGACACCCTCGTGATCTGGGGAGGCGAATTCGGTCGCACGCCGATGGTCCAAGGTGGCAATGATGGTCGAGACCACCACAACCGAGCCTTCAGCATTTGGATGGCCGGCGGTGGACTGAAAAAAGGCTGGGTCCACGGCAAAACCGATGACTTTGGGTTCAACGCTATCGAGAACCCAGTCCATGTCCACGACCTCAACGCCACGATCCTGCATCTGCTCGGATTCGATCACACCCGCCTGACCTTCCGCTTCCAAGGCCGCGACTATCGTCTGACCGATGTCCACGGAAACCTTGTCCAGCAAATCCTCGCCTAGTGCATCGGTAAGCTGGATTGGGTCGGTAAGCTGCATTGCCGGTAAGCTTCATAGAGCCCGATACCGACCGAGACCGAGAGGTTCAAACTGCGGACCGGGCCGGTCATCGGCAATCGAACGCAGTGCGATAGGTACTGCTCACGAACACTCGGCGGTAAACCGTTGGACTCACTCCCAAAGACCAGCCAATCACCGACTCGATAACGAGCTTGGGTGTGCAGCTGCTGAGCGAATTTGGTGAAGAACCACGTCCGTTGCAGGTCCATCAGATCGATCATCTCGGCCCATGTGTCCACGACTTGCATATCCAGAAATTGCCAGTAATCCAGACCAGCGCGCTGGACGAGTTTCTCATCGAGCCGAAACCCCATCGGACGAACGATCCAAAGTTTGGCGTTGAGCGCAACACACGATCGACCGATATTCCCAGTGTTCTGAGGGATTTCCGGCTGAAACAGAACCAGGTTGAACGACGGTGAGCCTAAATCGATTTCGGACATATTGGGCCAGTAGCGATTTGCAAGATCGGTTATAATTCGAGCTGACTATTCTAGCCAACTGTTCTAAGCATCCAACTTCGATATGCCAATCCCAGTCACCTGCCCAGGTTGCCTCTCCAGGTTCACGGTCAGCGATAAATACGCAGGAAAACAAGGGCCTTGTCCCAAGTGCAAGCAGCCCATCACCGTCCCTGACAAAACCCAGGAAGTGGTCATCCATGCACCTGAAAACTATGGGCCCAAAGACGCTGGGGGAAAGCCGGTACTAAAACCGATCAAACGGGTGGACTTTACACCCAACGGATTTCAAATCGTCGTGGCTATCGGCGTGGCCTCCGTTTCGATCATCGCCGCGCTCTGGGCCAGGCTATCCGGGATAACTCCCCCAACTTGGGGCTTGGCCCTCGTTGCCATCGCCCTGGCTTACCCGCTCTGTTCCATAGGCTACACCTTCTTCAAGGACGATGAACTCGGAGGATACATCGGCAAGGAAAGGCTGGTTCGCCTTGGACTCTGCGCCGGCGTATTCGCACTGACCTGGGGCGTCTATTGGCTGGTAGCTTACTACTTCGGCAATCGAGTCCTTGCACAAGTCGACACCTTGCAGATGGCTATTCTAGTGGCCATTATGTTTGGAATGGGTATCGCGGTATCGATCGGATCCTGTGAGCTCGAACTCGGTCAGTCGTTCCTCCACTATGCTGTTTACTTCGTGGCAACCCTTTTGTTGGCTCTCATGGCTGGCGTGCAATTGGCCGAACCCTTTGCCAAAAATCCCGAAGATGCCCTGATTGGCTTGCCCAAGGGAAGCCAAAAGGTCCTGCTTCCCCAGCAGCCCTCGACCCCAACAGTAAACGATTAAACGATTGTTCCGCTTTTTCCCACCCCTCCTTTTTCAATTCCCTTTCGGAGACCCTCCCTATGAAGTGGCTATTTCCACTGACTGTCGCACTGTGCCTGGCTTCAGGATTCGCTTCTGCCCAAGACGCAGACCCATGGCAAAAGAAAAAAGCGGAGAGCTTTCGGCCGCTAACCGATGCGCAGAAAACCGCCATCGAAAATGCTGTTCCTGCCCAAGCCACCTCGGCTCCCAAGAAAGAGCGACGGGTATTGCTATTCTACCGATGCGAAGGTTTCATCCACGGTTCGATTCCCTATGGAAACTATGCCGTCGAAACGATGGCAAAGAAGACCAAAGCCTTCACCGCCGATCTTGCCGACACCTACGATGTGTTCACCCCAGAGAACTTGGCCAAATACGATCTGATTCTGCTCAACAACACCACCCACATGCAGTTTCAAACCCCTGCTCAACAAGCCGCATTCCTGGATTTCATCATGAATGGCAAGGGACTCGCAGGCTTCCACGCCGCCAGCGATAACTTCGGCCGACATCCCGATTGTCGCGCCGTAGTCGGCGGTGAATTCGCAGGCCACCCCTGGAACGCCGGCGGGACCTGGGCTTTCAAACTCAACGACCCCGAACATGTGCTCAACAAGGCATTCGAGGGCAAAGGCTTCTGGCATACCGATGAAATCTATCAGTACAACCCAGAGACCTACGTCGGGACAAAAACCCTGCGAGTCTTGGTCAGTCTCGATATGAAACAGGAAGCCGTCAGCAAACCCATCAACGATGGGCCGCGCGAGGTTCCCGTCAGTTGGCTGCGAACGGCCGGCAAAGGCCGAGTCTTCTACACCAACTTCGGGCACCGCGAAGACACCTTCTCCAAACCCGCGATCCTCAAGCACATGCTCGACGGAATCCAGTACGCATTGGGTGATCTAGATGCCGACGCAACTCCAAGCGACCAAGCAGGGGCTAAGCCCATGGCGCTGGCACCTGATAAAGCAAACTAGATCCGACTGATCCGACTGATCCGACTGATCCGACTGATCGGACTGATCGGACTGATCCGACTGATCCGACTGATCGATCCGTCTTGCCAACGAAAAGTCGGCTTGTGCATGAATTTCTTCAACATGGGCTCACGGGGCGAGGTACGTTCCTATGAGGCACAGTGCGCCTCAAAGCGTTCCTCCTCCTGTTGGCCCATGTGATCCTGCAAAATGCTCGCGCCGCTGCGATCTTCGAGAGCTATCGCGAAACCAAGCTTGTGCGTTGGCAAACTGCCATCACTAGCCTGGGGTGTTTTTGCGTATGTTTGCATTCTCGCCAGCGGCTGCAAAACGCTGACCATCCCAGCGATCAATCCCAATGGTGGCACCATCTTCTCCGGGCAGAGCACCACGCTGGTCTCTCCGCATGGTGCCAACAATGGGTATCCGGCCCAAGGTCCAGCGTACCAAGCTCCACCTGAGCCCAAGAAGTGCATGCATGGCGTGCCCTCGGGTGGCGATGGCAAATCCAGCAGTTCATGCAAACTATGCAAAGGTGGACACACCTCGGCCGATGAGGCCCGAGCCCGGTGCGGCGAACTGCTCTTAACCCCCACCAAACTTGTTGCCCCAGTCGGCGGCGAAGTCATCCTGTTAGCCGGTATCTGTGGCAAAGACGGATTGCTGGTTACCGGAGAACCGATCGAGTGGATGCTATCTCCAGAGAGTGTCGGTCAAATCATCGATGTCGGGGATGATAACCAAAGCCAACGTCATCACCTCTTTAAGAAACACCAAAAGCAGAGCGATGTCGGTAAGCTCGATGTCGATTTTGCCCGTGGGCGCACCAGCACCGAACCCGGAAAAATCACGCGAGGCACTGCCAAAACCGATGATGATTTGCCAATCCGAAAAGGTCAAACTTGGCTGAGCCTTTCGAGCCCCAGCGAAGGCGTTTCCAAAGTAACAGTCATGGCTCCCGAGAGCGAAGCTTGGGACAAACGACGACAAACCGCTACCATCTTTTGGGTCGATGCACGCTGGGAATTTCCCCAACCGCAGCAAGCAAACAGCGGACAACCGATCACGTTGGTAACCAAGGTTAGTAAAGCCGATGGGCTGGTGCCCGCCGAGGGCTGGATTGTCCGATACCGATCGCTCAATCCCGAAGTCGCCCGATTCATGCCTCAGTACGGCGAGGTCTTCGAGAAATATGTCGATCGAAACGGCAACGCCGTTGTCGATTTGGTCAACATGCTTCAACCCAACACGATCTCCAAAGCCAACGCCTCTGCACTCATCGAGGTCGAAGTCGTACGACCGGGGCAATCCTCCGAGAATATGCCAGAGCTACCCTTGGGCCGAGGCACCGTCCAGGTGACTTGGAGCTCCGCGGAACTGACCCTCCGCGTCGCAGGCCCTGAAGTCGCTGTCCAGGGCCAACCCCTGGCTTACACCGCAACCTTGGAAAACGACGGCTATGCCCAAGCCGAGAACGTGATTCTCACCGCCGCAGTCCCCAACGGTATGAACATCCAAAGCGTTACTCCCCAGCCGACTCGCAGGACCGGAAATAGCATGTCTTGGGATGTTGGTGTCCTAGGGCCACGACAAGCCCTCGATGTGCAACTGGTGACCGAGGCCACCAGCGAGATGGACGCACGCGTGGTCTTCGAAGCCACCGGATCTCCCGGAATCCAAAAGAATGCGGTCATCTCGACCTTGGTCCAAAAACCGCAAGTCAACTTGAGCATCAACGCCGACCCGACGAACACCCAAGTCGCCGTGGGAGACCTGGCTACCTTCAACATGAAACTCACCAACACCGGCAACCAAACCGTCACCGACCTTGTTGTGTTCCTCGAAGCAGCCCCTGGACTATCGCATGCCCGAGACGGAGCCAAGGAAGTCTCACGCGCCGTAGGCTACCTTGCTCCTGGTCAATCCGTAGACCTGTCGGCACAATTTATCGCAGAACGCGAAGGCGACTTGACCGTCAAAGCCACCGCGAGGACAGCCAACCAAATCCTAACAGGCTCCGCCGCGACGATCCGTGCAGTTCCAGGTCCACAGCGGGTCCCTCAAGTCGAACTCGATATGCGTTCGAGCACCGGTGCCAATCCAATCGCAGTCGGCACAGCGACTTCGGTGCAAATATTTGTTCGTAATACAGGACCGGTGGCTGTCCGAAAC
>CAILTZ010000650.1 GCA_903837255.1 uncultured Pirellula sp.
AGTAGGACGTCGAAGGTAGCTGGAAGTTACGCCTCCACCGGACGAGTCCGGTGGTAGGCTCCGAGCGCACCTGTGATGACGTAGAGCTATTTAGAAGTATCGAATTCCAGGAGCTGACCATGGCGGTGGTAGTTAACCCAACATTGACCAAGGAAGTTGATTGGGAGTTGAGGAATGAAGTTCGGGGGAATCGCCCGAGAGCGCTGGATTAAGATCGTTAACCCGCAAAGATTGCCAGAGATTACCATTTATGGTCCAATCCCTCTGGTCGAAGACCTTCGGATGGCACTGACTATCCGATGGCCTTTACGATCCCTATAAATCCTTGGGCCCTGTAAATCCTTGAGCGACTAGCCTTGAGCCAATCTTCCGAACCACCGATCCTCATCAACTGCCCGCAGTGCAAAGCCAAACTCAGGGCCCCGGCATCGATGGTGGGCTCACGGATCGATTGTCCAAAATGCCACTCCAAAGTTCTCGTGCCGGGGATCGCTTCGAGTGCAAGTTCCAGTAGCGAGCAGGACGAGTGGTTCTCCCTCGAACCGATCGAAGCGAAAAAGCCCTCGGCTGTTCCAGTCCCCAGCCCGTCACCTGCAGGCGACCAGGGCGATCCGCCCCGAAGTCTCTTTGACGATGATCTTCCGGATCTCGTGCCGCTGACCCAAGCCCCACCGGTGGCTCCAAGCACTCGAGGTGAACGGGCACTGCGCGAAGCGCTCGACGCGGGCGACGGTCGTGGCGATAACGGTCTAGCCGGTGACGATCTATTCGACGATCCCGCCGCGATAGCTGCCAAACCGGCGAAAGCTTCGGGGCCGGTAAAAGCTTCGGGGCCGGCAGGCAAAGCAGCAACGCCGACGAGCCCGAAACCTGCTCCAGCCAAATCGAACGCCAACCAAGAGTATTCGGTAAGCTGTAAAGTTTGCAAAACACTGCTTACGGTCCGAAGCTCCCAAGCGGGCAGTCAGATGAAGTGTCCGGACTGTCACTCGATGCTGGTGATTCCACCCCCTCCTGTCAAGAAACCGGCTGTAGAAATCAAAATAAGCGAGCTGGAGGCTTCGGTTCCGCTCTCGCCGCTCGAAGGGAACAACCCACGGGTTATTACAGGAGCGTCGGTCAACACCAAAGAGATCTTGAGCAAAGCGTCGCGGGAACTTGAGCGCGAGAAACAGGAGATCGACTCAGCCAGAGGTGCATTTGATTCCAAAGAATGGCTATCTCGAACGTTTGGGTTCCTAAGCGACCTGCGTTTGGTCGCGACCCTTTTTATCCTTGGGTTGGTTTTCGCACTCGTCTACTACATCCAGGCCTCGATTTCATTTTCCTCCGAGACCGAACTCTCGAATTTCGTTCTGCGATTCCGAGAAGATCTGCTCTACACCCTGACCTTTCCATTACAGCTCGTACTTTTTATCTGCGCCGTGGCGGTGATTCCCAAGTCAGCGAACCGACAAAAGAAGATCGAGCCGTGGCCATTTTTTCAGAGCTTCAAGGAATACATCGCACCGGCGTGCGTAGGGTTCGTGGTCTTTCTGCTGATCAACTTCGTGTCGACACTCTTAGCCGGTGTTTTGGCATTTGTGAAAATGCCGATCTTGCTTCAAGATGCGTTTGCCGATGTGCTTGCTTGGGGCTGCTTACCGATTGTCTATTTGAGCATGCTCGAATCGCAGAGCCATACCAAGCCTTTCTCGAAGGGCATATACAATTCAATTTCTGCCAAGACCGATGCTTGGGGTGCGATGTACATGCAAACCGGGATCGCTTGGGTGATGTACTTTGTCTTTTGGCAGATGGGGCTCGTCAATGGGGCGGCCATGAGTGCCTTCGCGGGCTTTGTTTTTCCATGGTTTATATGCTTTCTAGCCAACCAATACGGAGTTCTCGCGGGACGAATCAGCGATATCACTGACTTGGGATACGAAGGTGTATTCACGGAGAGCGAATGAAACCAAACCTCGACCCTGATCAGCTGGCAGAGCGCAAGGCTCTTCGGCAGTTGCTGCTGTTTATTTTTGGCGAAGTCATCATCAGTGTGATTCTTCTTGCCATCAATGCTGGGATGGTCTTTGGGTTGGTCCAAGCGCTCGGCTGGCTGTTTCCACGTTTTGATGTTTCGGACGAACTGAGCCCCTCGGCCCTGCCGCAGTTGATCATCTACACCTTGCCCGTGGTGCTATTGTTCCTCGAATGGTACGCTTGGGATATCTTGTCATCGTTCCGCAACCGGAACAGTTAGACCATGGCTCATTATCTGATCTGCGCCGTAGGGAGTTCCGGGGACGTGCACCCCTTTGTCGGGCTGGGACGCAAACTCCAGCAACGCGGACATCGCGTGACGCTCATCACTGCCGGATACTTTCGCAAACTCGCGGAAGCATCTGGATTCGGTTTTGTCGACACGATGCCCGAATGCGATTTTCATCAGCTCGTCAACGACCCTGCTCTGTGGCACCCGACCAAGGGGACCAAACGCGTGATGCAGTTGGCAGTCCGCAAGAACCTTGAGCCAGTCTATCGGGCGATCGAGCAAATGTACGCCCCAGGATCGACACACCTGGTCGCATCGAGCTTGGCATTTGGAGCGCGAGTGGCCCAGGAAAAACTCGGTGCGCCGCTGGTGAGCGTTCATCTGTCGCCGGTTTTGTTTCGAAGCGAGTTCGAGGGCCCGAGGCTTCCGCGTTTGATGCTCCATCTAGGCCCACGTTGGTTCAAACGATTCCAGTGGTGGGTAGCAGATCGCACCGTGATCGATCCGATGATCTGCCCGTGGCTCAATGAGTTTCGAAGCAAGCTCGGGCTGGCTCCAGCCGAGCGAATTTTTCGCGATTGGTGGCACTCTCCGAGTCGCGTGGTGGCCATGTTTCCCGAATGGTTCGCTGCCAAGCAGCCCGATTGGCCAGCACAAACGGTACTTACTGGCTTTCCTCTTTATAGCGAGGAGGGGATCACCCCGATGCCTTCTGAGCTCGATCGCTTCTTAAGCGATGGACCTAGTCCGATTGCCTTCACCCCCGGATCGGCGAACATCTTCGGCAAGAAGTTCTTCCAAGCTGCTGCGGATGCTTGCAAGATCATGGGCAAACGGGGAATCCTGCTGACTCGATTCGCCGAGCAGATCCCAGAGTCGTTGCCTGAGAACGTCAGACACTTTGACTTTGCACCCTTCAAAGAGCTCCTGCCCCGGTGCGAGGCGCTAGTGCACCACGGCGGGATCGGTTCGTTGTCCCAAGCCATGTTGGCTGGGATTCCGCAGGTGATTATGCCCATGGGGTTTGACCAGATCGACAACGCCCATCGCGTTTGGAGTCTAGGGGTTGGCGACTCTCTGTTCCCGGAGCGATTTGAAGGCAATCGGCTTGCGATGACCCTGCGGAATTTGATGGCAAATCCCAACACGGCTCGAGCTTGCAATCAGCTTGCAGCAAGGATCGGCCAAGTCGATTCGCTCGAGGTGGCTTGCGATGTGATTGAAGCGAGTTGGTCAAGTAAAGCCTAGCGGGCAAGATGCCACTTCAGTTACTTCGTGGTGTTTTTCCACTTCCATGTTTTGACTAGTTCGTTCATAGCATCGTCGGTTTCACCGGTCTTTTTAGCACCAGCTATCAACAGCACACCGCGGCCATCTTTTATCACCGCAATGCAATCGATCGGCTGAACCTTATTTGGATTCGGTGGGCATTGGACGCGGTAGGCTGTTTCACCATCGATATCGATACTTTTTTCAAGGACCTTCCCGTTTGATTTTTTGGCAAAGCCTTCCGCAAAGGCTTTCGCCGTTGGCTCCACCGATTTGCCAGCGTCGATCGAAATCATCTTTGAAATTTTCGGATAAGCCTCATCTGCTGGAGTTAAAATCGCGTAGGTCTGTTTGCCACTGCGGTTGGGATTCCAAGACTTTGGAGTTGTGAAGGTTGCAAATCCGATGTCGCATACAAACCGCGTCGGGTCACCCGGAGCCGGTTTGACATCGAGGCGGCCATCGTTTTGAGCATATGCAAAACAGAGGGTGAAGAGAACGAGATGGATTGCAAAGCAAGCTCGAATCATTGCGGACAATTCCTAAAGCGAGAGGGTCGGGAGTTTAAGAGCTTCAAAGCTTGTCGATTCCTATGATGCCCAGCCCCATGATACAACGATCCTCTTTTGGCGTTCAGATCCGGCGATTACTTCTTTTTCTTGAGGGGTGCTCGGGTTGCCGAGGGATGAACGTCTTGATCGTCGGGCGTAAAGGCCTCGGTGTAGTCCTTGCCTGCCAAGCTCCGTTTGCACGAATCGCGGAACTGCTCCAACGACTTTTTCATCGTCTCCACACGTTCCGGAAACTGTTTGGCTAGGTTGTTCGATTCGCTAGGATCGGCAAGCAGATCGAACAACAATGGCTCGGAGTTCTCCTCCATGTCGGTGAGCAACTTGTAACGGTTCTCGACAAGTGCCATCTTGGGGGACCCTCGGGATGCATTGGTATCTGTGCCTCCTAGAGTCTCCAAGGGAATAGGCAAGGGCCTCTGCGTCATCTTGCCCTCGATCAATGGCAGCAGACTCACGCCGTCTCGGGGCAGGGGTTGACCCTCGGGCATCAGGCCCAGGACGTCCAAGGTTGTAGGGTAGTAATCAAGCGTACTGCAGGGAACGGAGCTGACGGTGCGGGGCTTGATACGCGCGGGCCATTCGAGCAATCCGGGCACACGGATGCCACCCTCCCAAAGACTGCGTTTTCGGCCTCGAAACGCACCGGCAGATCCTCGATGGGTTCCTTGATCTCCGCGGTCGCCTTCGGGTCCGTTGTCGCTTGTAAACCAGAGCATGGTGTTTTCAGCGACACCGAGATCGCGAAGTTCTCGGCGCAAGCGTCCGATTTGCACGTCCAATGCGGTGATGGCTCCGAAAAAGTGTTGCTCACCTATTTCCCGGTCGGCATATAACCGCCGAAACTCAGGACCAGCAACGACGGGCTCATGCGGTGCATGGAACCAGATCACGGCCAGGAATGGCTTTTGTTCGGAGACTGACTTGCGGATGAAAGGGATGGCACGATCCATGAGGACTCGCGAATCGCAGCCTTCCAAATTCTCAGTGGCCAGCTGGCCGTTGTGGTAGTAAGGGTTCACCGAATCCTCTGGGACCGGGTTCCATGTCGGCACGGAATATTCCGTGGCAAACCACTCGTCGAATCCGCTCATCCCTGGGGTCAGGTAATTGCGTTGGGCGTTACGAGCTTTCCCTTTGCCCGATTGCGTAGGGCTGAGTGTGCCAAGGTGCCACTTGCCAAAGTGACCGGTGCTGTAGCCTTGCGTTTGCAGAACTTCTGCCAGAGTCATCTCGGGTTTCCGCAAGTGACCTTGGTTTGCAGACCAAACGGCGTATCGATAGGGGTGCCGGCCCGTCAGGCAGCTGCCTCGCGTCGGAGAACAAACCGGTCCGCCCGCATAGAATCGGTCGAATCGCAGACCGTTGCTGGCCATTTCATCGAGGTTGGGGGTCTGGATGATTCGATTGCCATTAAAGCCAGGGTCACCCCATCCCATGTCATCTGCCATGCACAAGATCACGTTGGGTCGGTCAGTCGCATTGTTTTCGATAGCGTGATCGAACGCGTGAAGCCCGGAGGTGTACAAGAGGCAAAGGATCGGAGCGAAAGCCCAAAAAGGACTCCATCGATGATTGGTCATTTCCGTTTTCCTTTCATCTTATTTCGCTCAGCTCGGTCCATACGCTTGGGCTCGGGAAAGCCATGTTTAGCGATCCGCTCACCTGCTTGGCGTAGAGCATCGACATCGGCAGGGTGGATCGATCCGTCGGGCAACGGTCCGGTGTTGAGCGTCAGGTTCGCATTTTGTGCCAAGGCATCGGCCAGCAGTCCGAGCACTTGGTCGGAAGTGATATGTTCAGAGCCTTCCAAATAGATCCAAGCTGGAGGTGCGGTTTGCATATTGGTGCAGATATCGCCTCGCTTGCCCGAGTTGAGCGCCCAGGCTTTTTCTGCAATCTCATCTTTCTTTGTATGCATCAGACCCTCGGGCGCCACGAAATCTTCGGTGCCAGTCCCCTGCTTGAAAGAGATCAAGCATTGCGGTTGGAGGGATCGGATCAATGCATATAGCTCCTGGATGCGGGAGTAGGCTTGTGGTTCTTCGTAGTAAGAGCCGACACCATCGAGCCAGATTCCGGCGATGGGTCCGTATTGGGTGAGCAACTCTCGCAACACCGTGCGATTGCGCTCAAAGGTTTCTTGCGGTTCGGTGCGTGCTACGTCTGGCGGGCAATAGAGAAACAGGCCAAGCCCTTTCTTCTCGCATTGCAGGGCCAATTCGGCGACAAGATCTCGCTTGGCAGGGGAGTTCAAGCTTGTGAACTCCGAGACTGTGGTCCGAAACATATACAGATCGCCCAGATGGCGAGTCGTGAAATTGATGTAGCGCATCTGTGCTGCAAGCGCCAGGTCGGTGATGAAGTCTGCATCGAATTTCTCCGCCGTGAAACGATCCTTGAGCTTTGCATACTCCTCTGGTGTACCCTGTTTAAGGGCTTTCCATTGGTCGCTGGATTTGTCTTTGGACTCGATGGCTCTCTTTGCTGTCATACCTCTGAGGCTGGCAAGTGCGTAGTGGACGAACAATCCCCATTTGGAGTCTCGATGCCACTCGTTGGCGGCACGTCGAGGGTCCTTGTGATAGAGCTCTTGATATCCTCGCAAGTAGGATGGGACCGGGTTGGTTTCCTGGGCGGTTGCACCCGAGGCGCTGAGGATCACACCCGAGGCACTAGCCCATCCAAGTTTCCTTAGGAACTGCTTTCGGTTCAGTTGCGCCATTCTCGAGTCCTCTAGTCCTCAAAATTTGCATGCCTTGCGCCAGAGTCGGCAGGTTGAGCGTAACATCGCAGATTAGGCCATGAAATGCGACTTGTCTAGGTTTTTTCGACTTTGCATCGATTGGAAAGAACAAACCGCAACCCTTGTCCGGGCAAAGTAACGAACTCCTTTGGTGTATAATCCAAAACGATGGGCTCGACTCCGAGGGCTCGACTCCGACCAACTCACTCAAGACCTTTACAAGACAAATGCGATCCTACTCCGCTGACCTGTTTGTTCGCTTGGCCCTCGCTGCGGCTGCAAGCTTCCTAGGGAATCCCGCTGGCTGCTTGGTTGCCCAGGAAGCAACGCCCAAGGCTAACCAAGAGGCCAAGAAAGAGAATAGCAAAGAGGATTCCAAGATCGAGTGGAAGAAACTCTTACCCGCCTCGGGTCTCGAAGGCTGGGAGAGCACCAACTTTGGGGGCGAGGGCGAAGTCTCAATTAAGGAGGGGGTTTTGACCCTCATGCCCGGAGGTCCCTTGACGGGGATCACCAAGCTCGGCAAAGACTTCCCGACCGAGAACTTTGAGATGCAGTGGTCGGCTCAGCGTATCGAAGGCTCGGACTTTTTCGTCGGGATCACCTTCCCGGTTGGCAAGGAGCATTGCTCGCTGATTGTCGGGGGTTGGGGCGGTGGCCTAGTCGGCATCAGCAGTATCAATGGAAACGATGCGAGCGAAAACGAAACGGCAAGCTTTCGGAATTTCAAAAACGGTCAGTGGTACAAGTTCAAGGTTCGAGTCGATGCCAAGAACATCACTGTATGGATCGACGACGAGCAGATCCTCGAAGTTGCCCGAGCGGAGCGCAAGTTCTCGGTGCGTGCGGAAGTGATGCGTTCGCGGCCGCTTGGCTACTGCGCTTATCAGTCGACGATCGCCGTGAAGGATTGGGGCTACAGGTCGATCGAATCGCCTAAGTGATCCACCAGCAACCAAGCAGTCCGTAGAATCCATGGAAACGATCGGGAGTCGATGGAGGCGCACCCCGGTAGCGCTGCTGAATCTACTTTCGCAACCGGCTCGGACGCTGGCTTGCGTGCTGGGGGTATCATTTGCACTGCTGTTGATCTTTATGCAATTGGGTTTTCGCGGTGCGGTGGCCAACACAGCCAACATCGTTTATGACAAACTCGAGGGGGACCTCGTGCTCCGTTCCCCTGACTATGTTCATCTCTACGAACCGCGGATGTTTGATCGGAGTTGGATGCGGCTGGTCCAAGGCCATCCGATGGTCGAAAGGGTCGATCCTTTTTTCATCATGCTCACGCGTTGGCAAAACCCACCGAGGCCATCGGAGTGCACCAAAGCGCCTCCGGACGGATCGTTTCGCACTGTGGGCATGATGGCCATGGAGGTCGATCATCCGGTCTTGGATGTACCCGAAATCCGTGCCCAGCTCGACAAGCTCAAGAGCCCCGATGCGTTGCTGGTAGATCGGGCCACTCGAGCCGAGTATGGGCCGAGCAACTGCAAGCAGTTTTCCGACAAGGACATCGGCAGCCCGTTGGAGTTGGGGAACCGGCTGACGCACATCGCCGGCCACTTTCAAATCGGCACGGGTCTTGCGACCAACGGAGCGGTGTTGCTCAGCGATGTCGGCTATTCGCTTCGCTCCGGGGTCGATACCCGAGAGCGCGTATCGCTGGGTTTGGTCCGATTGCGTCCGGGAGTCGATCCACAGCGAGCCAAGGCGTCGTTGATCGAGTGGCTCGGTCAGCGAGATCCTCGTTGCTTGCAGCAGATGCAGATCCTGACGATGAAAGAACAGCTTGGGTGGGAGCGTGCTCGGTGGCTTCGCGAAACCCCGATTGGGATGATTTTTTCTATGGGTGTGATCCTCTCGTTCATCATCGGTGCGGCGATCGTTTACATGATCTTGGCCAACGATGTTTCGAACCGTTTGCATGAGTACGCGACGCTCAAAGCCATGGGATACTCGCATGTAGCTCTGGCGCGCATTGTCCTGGTGCAGTCGTGGTTGCTCGCTCTGGTGAGCTACTTGCCCGCAGCAGCCATCAGCTTTTTGCTATACGAGTTGACTGCGGGTTTATCGAAGATCCCCACGGCGATGACATGGGAGCGGGTTTGGGGAGTGCTGGCACTTGCGCTGGCCATGTGCAGTGTATCGGGGTTGATGGCGATGGTACGGCTTTGGAGAGCCGAACCGGCTTCGTTGTTCTAAAAAACAGAGTTTTGTTTCAGCGATGCATATCCCACTAGCTTGGCTTAACGTGACATCGAACCTTGGGCGCATGCTCCTCAACGCCCTAGGGATCGGCTTTGCCGTCGTCTTGATGTTTACTCAGATAGGTTTTCTGTATGGTTTGTTCGATAGCGCCGTGGAGGTTTTGCGATTGCTCAAAACCGATTTGGTGGTCTTGAGCCCGGCCCGATACACCGTTCCGAGCGAGGCGCGTTTCGATTACGGTTTGATCGATCGGGCCAAGGGGGTGCCAGGGGTATCGCAGGTCGTGCCTTTGTACATGGATCGATCGTTGGCTGTCGCCAGGGTCGAGGGCCATGTGTCTCGCTCGATCCGAGTCCTGGGAGTCCCAATCTATGCGAAACCTTTTGTCCAGGAGAGCATGAACCAGGGCTGCGAGCAGCTGACCGACGGGCGGATGGCCCTAGTCGATCGGCGCAGCAAGGAGACTTATGGGTTCGAGAAAAAGGACATCGACAAGCTTCGAGCGCAGAATGTCGAGCTCTCTGGTCAGAGGCTCCAGTTGCACGATTGGGTGACCATCGGGACCGACTTTGTCTATGACGGGACACTGATTGTCAGCGAAGCTGGAGTCGAGCGATATTTCCCGACACGAAACGCTCGGGGGCAACCCTTGGCTGCCGTCGACTTGGGATTGGTCCGTTTGGAAAGCGATGCGGACATCGAGCAAGTCCGTCAAGGACTGCAATCCAGGCTCGGCAGTGGCATCGAGGTCTTCACGCACCGAGAGCTTGTCGATCGAGAGATCGGTTTTTGGGCCCGGAATACACCCATCGGTATTATCTTTTCCATTGGGACGGTCATGGGGATGTTTATCGGGGTGATCATCTGTTATCAGATACTCTTTACCGACATCCAAGACCACTTGCCCGAGTATGCGACCCTCAAAGCGATGGGTTATGGGCCAGGTTATTTCTTGCGTTTCGTCTTGGCTCAAGCCTTTTACTTGTGCATGTCCGGGTTCATACCAGGTTGGATCGTCAGTTGGTTCTTGTACCGATGGCTTTCGGATTGGACCGGATTGGTGATGCGATTGCAGCCCGATCGGATCGCGATCGTCGGGTGTTTGACGTTGGTCATGAGCATCCTAAGTGGTTTGTTTGCCGTGCGCAAGCTGTGGCGAACAGATCCTGCGGCTCTATTCAAATAACATTATTGAGGCTATCGAGGATAACTCCGATGAACGATTCGAGGTTGACTGTGTTTTTTTGCCTGCTGGCGCAATGGTTATTGATTGTTCCTGCGTTGGGGCAGGCCTCGGATGCGGGTGGTTCGTTGGGATTTCAAAAGCGATATGGCGATGAAATCATGGTCTGCGGCCAGCTGTATCGGATCGGAACACCCGTCAAGCTTTGGATGGATCCGGGCGGTTTTGACGCTTATCGAACCACACGGCATTTTAGTCCTTTTGAAAAGCGGGATTGGAAAAGCACCGTCGAAGAGATGCAAGCTGGCAAGATCCAATTCGTGACCAAGCCACAGGAGACCAGTCCGGACCGATACAGTTTGCGGTATGGGTCGCAGGCACAAACGGCTTTTACTCCCGAGCAGCTCGAGCAGATTCGCTCCGGGGGCTGGACACTCGATATGCTTCAAGACAAAGTGGATCAGTTTGTTGTGCACTTTGATGTCTGCGGAACAAGCTCTCAATGCTTTTTTATATTGCACGACATTCGGGGTTTGAGCGTGCACTTCATGCTCGATGCCGACGGGACGATCTACCAGACGCTCGACCTCAAGGAGAGAGCTTGGCATGCCACCAAGAGCAACGACCGGAGCATCGGGATCGAGATCGCCAATATTGGGGCGTATCCACAAAACGAAAAAAATCCGTTTGAGCAGTGGTACGCGACCGACGATCAAGGGGTGTATTTGATATTCCCATCCAAGATCCGAGGGGTCGATCGATTCGCAGGCCGCAAGCTTCGGCCGCGCAAGGCAGAACTCATCACCGGCAAGCTCAGCGATACGATTTATCAGCAGTACGATTACACGCCCGAGCAGTATGCGGCGCTGGTAAAGCTCACGGCGGCACTTTCGGACATCTTTCCGAAGATTCGTTTGGAGGTCCCCAGGATGCCTGACGGAAAGATCATGGATCGGACCCTGAGCGACCAGCAGTGGGCTTCTTTTAGCGGAATCATGGGGCATTTCCACGTGCAGGGGAACAAATCCGACCCTGGTCCGGCGATGGATTGGGAGTATTTGATCGAGCAAGCCCGGGTTTACAAAGCGGAAATCCAGCGCGGTCGCTAGCCGGGACATGGGATTGTTTTTAGGCTCGGAGAGCCAAGGGGAATTCGCGACAAATTCTCCCAAACGAGTCCGTAGATACGCTACAATACCACGCTTGTTGGTTTCATACCTTGGGGGAGATTTTTTCAAAACCGATGCCTGAATTTTCGGATCTTGCCAGGATCCTTACGGCCATAGTGCTGGTCCTCGTCAATGGTTTCTTCGTCGCTGCTGAATTTGCACTCGTAAAAATTCGGATAAGCCGCATCGAGCAAATGGTTTCTCAGGGGCGATTGTTCGCAAAGACCGCCAAGTGGCTAGCTCAGCGTCTGGAGCGTTCTTTATCGGCATGTCAGCTCGGGATCACCATGGCCAGCTTGGCTTTAGGTGCGATCGGCGAGCCAGCCGTGGCGCATTTGGTCAGCCCCCTGCTATCGAAGCTCGGGTTGGAATCCGAAGGGGTCCTGCATGCGGTCTCGTTTGCCATCTCGTTTACCGTCGTGACCGCCTTGCACTTGGTCATCGGCGAGCAGGCGCCCAAGGTGTTTGCGATACGGAACCCCGAGCCGATGCTCTTGAATTGCGCGCTGCCATTGAAGATTTTTTATCTGCTGACTTATCCTTTGATGTTCATCCTGAGCATCTCGACCGACGCGATTTTGAGGATGCTCGGGGCGGACGAAAAGTCCAAAAGTGCGATCCCTTATACCGAGGAGGAGATCCGAGCACTTCTTCGCGAAGCCCATGTGCATGGGAATTTGACCCGCAGCGAACACAGTTTGATCAACGCCGTTTTCGAGTTCGACGATCTGGTCTGCCGTCGGATCATGGTCGCTCGAAAAGACATCGACTTTGTCGACATCAACGACGACACCGCAACGGTTTTGTCCATGATCCACAGGACCAAGCACACGCGCTATCCTATTTGCGATGGTTCGCTGGATTCGATCATCGGGGTCTTGCACGTCAAGGACCTTGCGGGCGCCAACGTGCAATCGGGATTCCAGTGGACGAGCGTGATGCGACCTCCGAAGAAGGTCCCTGAGAACATGCCGATCAGCAAACTGCTAAGGCACTTCCAAGGCACCCATCAGCACATGGCGTTCGTTGTCGACGAGTACGGCACAATCATCGGGATCGTGACCCTAGAAAACGTGCTCGAAGAAATCATCGGTGAGGTCGCCGACGAATTCGACGTCGAAGAGCCCGAGATCGTCCCCGATGGCCCCGATGCCTTTGTGGTTTTAGGATCGACGAGCGTCCAAACCGTTGAAAATCGCTTGGGCATCAAGTTTGAAGAGGCCGACGTCGACACCGTCGGGGGACTTTTGGTCCATTACGCCGAAAGATTGCTTGTTGCTGGAGATATTATTGAGTTGCCCGGCGGAACCGCTAAAGTATTAACGGTCTCTGACGACCGGGCAACCAAAGTTCGTATCACTCTCACACCTACGAAGGACTAGTCACCATGAAATTCGCACTCAGAACACTATGGCTCGGTGCCTGCGCAACGCTCTCGATGTTCTTGGCAACATCCGCAGATGCAAACGCCCAGGAGAAGAAAGCCGAACCTGCCGCCGTAAGCCTTTTCGATGGCAAGTCCCTGCAGGGCTGGTCGGGTTTGACCGCCAATTGGACCGTCCAGGATGGAGCCATTACCGGTGAGAACAAAGCCGATGCCCCCATCGGTCAAAATACCTTCTTGGTCTACGACAAACCGGTCAAGGACTTTGAACTGACCCTCGAATTCAAAATCATGGGTGGCAATTCCGGAATCCAGTACCGAAGCAAGGTATTCGACAAGGACAAGTTTGTCGTCGGGGGCTACCAAGCCGACATCGATGCCGGCAAGCGATTCATGGGGATCAATTACGAGGAGCGTGGCCGGGGGATCATGGCCGAGCGCGGCGAAATCATCGCCGTCGATGGCCAAGGCAAAAAGAGCCGAGTCGGCTCGACTGGCGATTCAGACGCCCTTCTCTCGCAGATCAAGTGGGAAGACTGGAACCGTTACAAGATCGTTGCCAAGGGGAACGTTCTGCAGCACTACATCAACGACCAGTTGATGTCCGAGGTCCAAGACTCTGAGTCGGCCAAGGCCGTTACCGAGGGAGTCCTGGCACTGCAGTTGCACGCTGGGCCTCCGATGAAGGTTCAGTTCAAGAGCATCATGCTCAAGACTTACTAGTCAAGCATGATGTATCCCTTGCTCGGTTCATCAGGTGTTTTTTTGCGGATACGCATAGAAGCTTTTACTCGTACTCGTACTCCCACTCCTTCTCCTACTCGTACTCCTGCTCGTACTCGTACTCGTACTCGTACTCGATGCAGCGGTTTTCGAGTACGAGTACGAGTACGAAAAACCAGTACATAGTCGCGTTCGATAGATCCATTCCTTCCTAAATTAATATCAGCCATCATGAGCAGCATTCAGCGGGTAGCGATCTTGTTTTCTGGCGGGCCTGCACCGGCAGCCAATGCCGTGATATCATCGGCAGCCTTTTCGCTCCTGCAAGCGGGCGTGGAGGTTCTAGGGATCAAGCACGGCTATTCGAATCTCATCGATTTCGATCCAGCGAAACCTCTTGTCGAGGGAAAGCACTATCTGCGATTCACGATGGATTCGCTCGAATTCATGCGGACCGAACCGGGGATTCGGATTGGGACAGCAAGGGCAAATCCTGGCAAAGTCGTCAAAGGCCCAGCGGACTTGCAGGATCCAGAGAAAACCGCTCCGCTTGCTCGATGCTACCAAGCCCTGCAGTCGCTCGGGGTCGACGCCCTGGTGAGTATCGGTGGCGATGATACTCTCAAGACGGCCAACAAGATGAAGCTCTTTCAGGAGACTCTGCCGGCTGGCGAAAAACGCATGCCGGTAATCCACCTGCCGAAAACCATCGATAACGACTACTCAGGGATCGACTTCACCTTCGGATACTTCAGCGCCGCCGAAGTGCTTGCCAACGAGATCCGCAACCTCAATCGCGATGCGGCCGCCGGACAAGCTTACTTCATCGCCGAAGCCATGGGGCGATCCGCCGGTTGGCTGGCTTATGGTGCTGCCATCGCCGGCGAT
>CAILTZ010000651.1 GCA_903837255.1 uncultured Pirellula sp.
GAATGACCCCGCACCGAACACACGGTTTACCTCAGAACCTCCTCGGGTTGGGCGAAACGTTGCGATGATTCAAGGAGCGATGTTTGATGCCATCAATGCCATCAGCCCTGCCTACGAGCCCTTTGTCTTTACAGGCAATTTGCCGCAACAGGGATTAGATCCCAATATCGCCGCCGCAGCCGCAGCGTATCGTGCTGCGAGTTATCTTTACCCAACGTTTTTGAGTGTTTGGGACTCAACTTTAGAGGAATCGTTGAGGGCGTTTAACAATTCAGCAACGCGACAGCCGAGCATCGACTTTGGTACCCAGGTTGCCAACGCGGTGATCGAAGCAAGAGCCAACGATGGCTCCGACGCTACGGTCAACTATACACCGGGGAATCAACCAGGTGATTGGAATCGAACCCCTCCTGCATTCCTGGCTCCATTCCTGCCGCAATGGCCTGATGTAACTCCATTTGCAATGAACTCGCCCGACCAATTCCTCCCCCCGGCCCCCCCAGCCCTGGACACAGAGGCTTATGCCATTGCGGTCGATCAAGTCATGAAGCTTGGTTCAAAGACCAGCACAACTCGAACCGCCGACCAGACCACCATCGCTAATTTTTGGGCTGACGGTGGGGGGACCTTTACGCCTCCCGGCCACTGGAACAGAATCGCAGCAGATACCTCTCTTAACAACAAACAGAACTTGATCGACAGCGCTCGCACAATGGCCTTGGTAAACATCGCTTTGGCCGACGCCGGTATTAGTTGCTGGGATGCGAAATACCTGTACGAGTTGTGGCGACCGATCGACGCAATTCGCAAAGCCGATACCGATGGGAATCCCGCAACGGTCCAAGATCCTACTTGGAGCCCGTTGCTCGTGACCCCTCCATTCCCCGCCTACACCTCAGGTCATAGCACCTTCAGCGCCGCCTCGGCTCAAGTGCTCACCCTTCTTTTTGGTGACAACTATGCGTTTGTCACCCAAATGGATCAACCAACCAATACTTCCCAAGTCAATTACGATCCGTCCAAGAGAGTTGTTCGAAACTTCTCAAGCTTTACGCAAGCCGCACAAGAGGCCTCGATGAGTCGCATCTATGGGGGGATCCACTTCCTATTTGACGGTACACAGGGCCTTGCTTCCGGCTATTCGATCGGATCGTTGGTTTACAACTCGAAGCTTCGGGCGTTGATCGGCTAGCTACCAAAAGCTCGCCCCCCGCGGTTCGATCCTCGATTTCAACTTCGATATCAACTCCTCCAAGTCCCCCTCGGTCCTGATGGCCTGGAACTCTCGGAGGAGTTTAGCGATGCGATGAACCGAGCGGATGTTCTTACCGAATCCTATCGGTCCAAATCTTATCGATACAGAACGGTTGCGTACCAGCCGTTTCGGCCCTTGGCCACACCGATTCCGATGGCTTGCCGCTGCCCCCAGTAACAGCATCGCGAGACCGCATGATCGGCCGAAACGGTAGAGAACCCCACCCCTTCGTATCTGCCGGCCCCCATCGAACCTCCCACATGGCGGCATCGTCCCTCGGTTGCTTGCTGCTGTGCCTTTTGCTGGGCGACGCAATGATCGCAGCCGAAGGATTCTTTCGAAGCTCCAAAAAGGATGCTTGAAATACCCACGACGAAAACCCATGCAATTCTTCGCATGCTCACTTCTCCTTCGAATCGAGTAAACTTATTCAGCGGTTCGAAACAATCCATTGAACCGAAGCCGCCGACATGCAGCCATCGGCTTTCCAAACTCCACAATCCCTGGAGCAACCGTTTTCGTCAACCACCAAAATTTGTTCGCAAACACCCTATTGACAACCTTAAGTCCATACAGGGACTGAGAATAAACACTTAGGTTTTGCACCTGTTTAATAGCGAAAAAGAGCCCAGCTTGGAAATTGCGACTGAATTTATGTTTGCATACAATGATGATGAAGTATACGATGTGCACTCCGCTCAGATTATTTACTCGCAAGGAGACCCATCTTGAAAAAAGGAACGAAAAATTCCTCTAGCACGTCGCAAATCGTACGCGATTTCGCCGCCAAAAATCCGACCCTCAAAGCCTCGGAAATCATCAGGGAACTGACAGCCCAAGGACACAAGGTCTACCCGGCATTGGTTAGCCAAGCCCTCCGCGGAACAGCCGATGGCACCAAAAAGCCGGGCAAGAAACGCGGACGTAAACCAGGCTCGAAGAATAATGTCGTAGCCTCCAAGTCAGATACCAGCTACGGAAACCTCAAAGCAGCCGCGGATTTCGTCAGATCTAGCGGGTCTGCAGAAACCGCAATCCAATCGATCCGGGATTTCCAAAAGATCGTCGCGCTGATCAACGGCTAATCCAGACGGTGAGCATTGCCCCCGGTGGACCAATCCATGCGTCGGTTCTGATATACTCAAAGCCAAGTTGCCCACGGCAACTTGGCTTTAGTCTTTTACCCCCCTTCCACAAAAGTCAGCCGCAAAATCAACTTCCATGAACTATCGATCGATTTGGCAATTGTCTAAGCCACTGCCCTTGATGGTTTGCCTCTCAGCTGTGGCAATTCTGGGTTCGATATCGCACGCACAAGACACCGAATTGTTTCGACCAGATCAGTCCGTGCTCCCAACACCTGCACCCCAAGGCTCTATTGTTCTTCTGGACTCTAAAGGCCACCAATTCTTAAGCATGAGTGGCAAAGCGATCGATTGGACCAAAGACGAGAATTGCTTGGTAGCCACCAAGAGTGAAAACCGAGTCAATCACGTTGTCTCACAGTGGCATTTTCGCGACGCCGATATCCATGTTGAATTTATGGTCTCTGAAATCGCCGAAGGAAATAGCGGGATCTACATCCACGGCAACTATGAACTGCAGATCTTCAATTCCTACGGAAAAAAAGAGATTACAGAACATGACCAAGGTGCCTTGTACGGATTCTCCAAGCCACTAGTCAACGCATCCAAGAAACCAGGGGAGTGGCAGGTCTACGACATCCGATTCCGCGCCCCGAGACGCGATGAAAACGGAAAGATCACCAAGACCGGTAGTGTTACGGCGTGGCTCAATGGACAACTCGTCCAAGACAACACCACCTTTGAAGAACCTCGATCCGTCTACCACCCTTTCCGATACGGAACAACCGATTACCTCAAGAAGATCTGGAAACAGCAACTGGCAACCCAGGTCGGTCCGGTCTTCCTTCAAGACCATGGCAGCCCTACACGCTTCAGAAATGTTTGGATCAAACCCTTGGACGATAAAGCGATCCTCTATAAAAATGAGGGGTAGACCCAACTCAAAATTCCCTCTGTCCCTCACCTTCGGCAAATCCGCCATGCAAAACAAAAATCGTGTTAACGTAGGACTCGTCGGGATCGGTTTCATGGGCTGGATCCATTCCTTGGCCTACCGTCGCTCCCAAGTCGCTGACCTTGTTGCTTTTGCGACCAAGGACCCCAAGAAAAGGGCAGGGGACTGGCGCGGGATCCAAGGCAACTTTGGACCACCTGGAGAACAAATCTCCCTGGAAGGCCTCGATGTGGCAGATTCCCTAGAAGCTCTGGTCAAGCTCCCAGGCGTCGATTGCATCGATATCTGTTTGCCTCCGCACCTGCACGTCGAGGCGGCCGTGGTCGCCATGGAGCACGGCAAAGATGTCCTGATCGAAAAACCAGTTGCCCTGACTCTCGAAGGTTGCAAACAGATCCAAGAGACATCCCGTAAGACCGGCAAATTGGCCTTGGTCGCCCATGTGCTCCCCTACATGGGGCCTTTTGCCTACGCCACCGAATTGGTCCGATCGGGCAAATTCGGTGCCCCCATCGGAGGGTACTTCAAAAGAGTGATCTCGGATCCGACCTGGATCCCTGACTTTTACCAAGCCGACAAAGTGGGTGGACCTCTGGTCGACCTGCATGTCCATGATCTGCACTGGATCCAACTGCTTTTCGGCAAACCCAAAAGGACACATGCCGTCGGCAGAATGAAGGGATCCGTAGCCAAGTACGTCCATGTAGTCTACGAGTTCGATTCTCCGGATATCGCCGTGAGTAGCTCCTCGGGTGTGATCGATGGCCCCGGACGACCCTTCACTCATGCCTTTGAATTGCACCTTCAAGATGCCACGGTCCACTTTGATTTCGCTGCCCACAGCGATCATGCCGAAACCATGCCGCTGAAAGTCATCACTCGCGATGGTCAAGTTTTGCGACCTGAATTGCCTGCAGCCGACGATATCGATGCCTTCCAAGCCGAAATCGATGAGATGGCCCACAGCGTGCTATCACGCACCAGCGCCCCGCGACTGAGCCTCGAACACGCCGCAGGGGCCGTCGAAATGGCCTTGGATATCCAATCCCAACTCGTCGCATCCCGAAGATAATTCTATGCCCCGTCCCCCGATGAGAATCTTGCCCACATGCAAATTTTGGACACCGATTCTTGTGGCTTGCCTTGCCGTCCTTATCGCCCCGCAGAGCCGAGCTCAAGTCGAGTCGACCGCCGGGATCAAAAGATTCACCAAGGACCAATGGACGATCGTTACCGATCTTCCCATCGACCCTGAAATCGAGTCATGGCCTGGAATCCTGGACCAAGCTCTAGCGACCTGGTGCCAAAAATGGTCGATCGATCCGGTCCAAGCCAAATCCTGGCCTCTTGTCGTCCATTGCATCGGCGATCGCAAGCTCTTTGAACAAGCCGGGTTGCTCGAAGGGGTCCCACCCTTTGACGATGGATTCCAACAAGCCGATCGGGTCTTCCTCATCGAGCAACCCTCGAACTATTATCGTCGGCATCTGCTGCTCCACGAAGCGACCCACTGGGCGATGTACCATGCCTTTGCCGGAGGTGGATCTCCTTGGTTCATGGAAGGCATGGCCGAGGTCGAGGGGACCCACCAATGGATCAATGGCAAGTTGTCGTTAGCGATCATCCCCAGCGACCCTCAAGGGGTCCCCCATTGGGGCCGTTTCAAACGATTGTCCGATTCGATCGCTGCCAAAGGCATGCCAAGCCTCAAGCAGATCCTCTATTACGGCAACGACCGCCAGGACCGCCAAGACCGATATAGCTGGAGTTGGGCTGCGTGCGTTTTTTTCCGCAACCACCCTGTTTATGCAACAATGCTCCAAAGAGCCTCTGCGGCTCCACTGGATTATTCGCTGAAACTTACTCAGCTATTCGAAAACTCTCTGGCTGATCGCTGGGATTGGGTCGAACGGGATTGGAAGCTCTTCGTCGACGAATTTGACTTTGGCTATCAGCCCACATCCAACCTAATTGCCCTTGAACCTTTAACAAAAGATCTATCCGAGGGCTTGCCAAAAGACCTCTCGGTGGATGTCGATTCCGCAAAGGGTTGGCAGATCGCCAATCTTTTCCTGCGAACCGGTCAACAAGTAGGCATCAGCGCTGAAGGGACCTACGTCGTCCGCATGCAAAATCAACAAGCTTGGGAAAGCTCCCCGAGCGGGATCAGCTATCAATACTATCGCCACATGCCAATGGGTAAACTAATCGGTGGCTTTGTCAGTACCGATACCTCCCGACCATTGGACGTTTTCGCGATCGGAAAGCAAACCGAGTATGTCGCCCAAAGCGATGGTTGGTTGCTGCTGCGGATCAATGAGCCAGTCGGCAAGCGACAGGACAATTCGGGCAAACTCACTGTTCGATGCGCGATTGGCAGCAGGCCATAAAAAGCCCCGGGAACAAGCACTCTAGCAATCGACAACGTTGACAGCCAACCCGCCGAGCGAGGTTTCTTTGTACTTGGCTTGCATGTCCACGCCTGTCTGCCGCATCGTTTCGATGACGCGGTCCAAAGAGACGAAATGCTTGCCGTCTCCGTAAAGGACCGCGAGCCTCGCGGCATTGATGGCCTTGGTCGCACCCATCGTATTGCGTTCGATGCATGGAACCTGGACAAGTCCAGCGATTGGATCGCAGGTTAGTCCTAAATTGTGCTCCATGCCAATCTCGGCTGCGTTCTCGATCTGATCGATGGTTCCCCCCATGCAAGCGGCGAGTCCGGCGGCAGCCATCGAACAGGCCACCCCCACCTCGCCTTGGCACCCCATCTCGGCTGCCGACAGCGAGGCATTGCGTTTGTAAAGCAAGCCGATGGCTCCAGCGGTTTTTAGAAATCGATGCACCCCTTCGCGATCGGTGATGGTTCGATCGAAATCCGGATGCCCTGGGTCAGGGACGAGGTAGACATAATACCCAAGCACCGCTGGGATCACCCCTGCGGCACCGTTGGTCGGAGCCGTGACGACTTGGCCTCCGGCCGCGTTCTCTTCGTTGACAGCCAGAGCAAAAAGACTGACCCAATCGAGTTGCTGAAGCGGATCCTTGGGCTTCTCCTGGGCATGTTGCAAGAGCCATTGGCTAGGCAGCAACGGGGTTCCTCGGGTTAGCTTTTGGTAGATCGCTGGAGCTCGGCGACGGATATGCAGCGAGCCTGGCAAGATTCCTTGGGTCATGCATCCTCGATCGATACAAGCGGCCATGACCGACCAGAGCCGATCGAGTTGCTCGGCGACTTGGTCGGCTCTTCGCTCGACCAGTTCGTTCGCATCGATGACCTCATCGATGCGAAGGTTGCTGGAGCGAGCCATTTCAATCAGCTCGGCGGCGGTCGTGAAGGGATACGGAGCGAGCTCTGGCTCTCTTGCGGTTTTATTCAAGGACTCTTTCAGCTCAGAGAGTCCCTGCTCGTCATAAACAAACCCACCCCCTGTCGAGTAATACCGCTTCGAAAACACAACTTGGCCCTGTGCATCGAGTACCGAAAACTGCATGGCATTAGGGTGGGCAGGCAGAGTCTGGTTTCGGAGCCAAACCAGATCCCGTTTTTCATCAAAAGGAATTCGGAGCTCTCCGGCAAGATTCAAGTGAGAACTCGCCCGCAGCGACTCGACGGTCTGACGAAGCGCTTCGACTTCGGTGCGGTCCGGCAGGCAACCGGCCAATCCGCAGAAGATCGCCGTGTCGGTGGCATGCCCAAGTCCGGTTAGTGCAAGGGACCCATAGAGTTCGACGCGAAGACGCGCCAAAACCGCTACAACCTGGGGTTGCTCGATCGTTTCCCTCGCGAATCGGCAAGCGGCAATCATCGGTCCCACGGTGTGAGAACTCGACGGACCGACCCCAACCTTAAAAAGCTCAAAGATGCTGATCATAAAATGGGTCCAACCTCTGGGTTCTTTATCAAACGATATCGATCGGGGATTTGCTCAATTGAAAGCTTTTGATCTCGCCGCTATCGAACGTAATGCGAGCCATACGCTTGGGACCAAACCCATCGACCGATACGACACTCCCTAGTCCGTACCTAGGATGCGAGATCCGAGTTCCGTTTTGAAAGTGATCGACGGGGGTGCCAGCAAGGGTGATCGAAGCTCCGATGCTCGAACCGTTCTTGATCTCCCGAATGGCTTGACGAATCTCGGGCGCAGGCTCTTGGCAGTACTCGTCAAAACCCTCCGGATCCGCAAATCGCTTGCCCAGAGTCTTCGATTTCTTATTTGCGGCAGGAGCTTGCTCGTCGATATCAAAGTCTTGGTCATACTGGACATCTTGATTGACTCCCCAGTCGTCGGAGTCGGAGAAATCTCCAGCGTCTTGATCCCCCCAGGATAGATCGCGGGGGTTTGCCCGTGTGTAGTCAAGCATGGTCATCTCACCGCGTGGGAGTTCCATCAGGAACTGGCTTGGACAACCCATACGGCTATTGCCAAAGCCGCGGCTCGAGGCATTGCTGATTTGGAGGTCGCGTCGGGCTCTGGTGATCCCCACAAAGAACAGTCGGCGCTCCTCTTCGAGTTGCGCCGGATCGTTTTTGCTTCGGACGTGTGGCAACACATCCTGTTCTACGGCAACCACAAACACGTTGTCGAACTCGAGCCCCTTGGCCGAGTGAAGGGTCATGAGCGTAACGCGATTTTCATCTTTGATGTTGTCAGTGTCGCTTGCAAGGCTGATTTCTTCAAGGAATTGCTGCAAGCCGCCTCCTTCGCCCAGCAACGCATCTTTGTCTTGGGCATCGGAGAGCAATTCGCTGACGTTTTCTTTGACGCTCTCATCGGGAGCCTCGGACTTTTTACCAGAGAGATACTCGATGTAGTTGGTGGCTTCGAGCAAGTGCGTGAGCATCGCGACAATGGACTCTCCCGAAAGCTGGACCAGCTTTTCATAGATGTTCAGGAACTCACGCGCTCCGGCCTGGGCTTTTTTGCTCAGCATTCCGTGATCGATGGCAGCCCGCAGTGCCACGAGCATCGGAATGTCGCGAGAGCGAGCCAGCTCGGTGACACTCTGGAGGGCTTTGTCCCCTAGCCCTCGTGGAGGCAAATTGACGACTCGCTTAAAGGAGACATCGTCTTGGGGGTTGTTGACCAGTCTTAAGTAAGCGATCAGGTCACGGATTTCTTGACGCTGGTAGAAACGAAAACCACCGATGAGTTGGTAAGTGATACGACGGCGCATGAGCGATTGTTCAAAGAGCCGTGAGTGCGCATTGGTCCGATACAGGATCGCAAAGTCCTTAGGCTTGGCCGTCTCCTCGATGATTTGTTTTGCGATTTGATCGGCGATGTGTTCGGATTCATCTTTGGCAGATCCATACATGCACAAACGAACCTTCGAGCCGTCCGGACACGTCGGGATGAGCATCTTGGCCTTGCGATGAACGTTGCATGAGATCAACTGGTCGGCTGCCGAGAGGATTTGAGGCGTGCTGCGATAGTTCTCTTGCAATCGGACGACTGCCAGCTCGGGATAGTCCCGTTCGAAATTGAAAATGTTACCGATGTCTGCACCGCGCCAACCGTAGATCGATTGGTCCGGATCGCCGGTGACATTGATGTTGGGATGGTCGATGGCCAAGCCCCGGACGATCAGGTACTGCGAGAGGTTTGTGTCTTGGTACTCATCGACCAGCACATAACGATGCTTGGAATCCAGGTCGGCTCGGAGGTCTTCGTTGGTCCTGAGGATAGTGGCCGTGTGCATGAGCAGGTCGTCAAAGTCCACCGCGTTGTTGGCAAGCAAGTATTTTTGGTAGGCCGGATAAACCTTGCGGACCGCCATCTCGAGGGCTCCTCGGGCCGGGTCGCTGAGCATCTCGGGGGTGATCGCGCGATTCTTCAGGTTGCCAATGCCGCGGGCGATGTCAGCGTATTTCAGATGGCTTAGCGACACACCGCTGAGTGTGATCGCCTCCTCGAGGGCCTTCTTGGCATCATCGACATCAAAGATCGTGTAGTTGTCTTTCAGGCCGATCAGGTTTCCGTAGTAGCGAAGGAATCGTGCACAGTAGCCGTGAAAGGTCCCCATCCAAATCGGATTATCGCCAACGATCTTCGCCACCCGCTGCTTCATCTCCTTGGCAGCTTTGTTGGTGAACGTCAAAGCCAGAATCGAATACGGCGAGATACCTTGCTCTAATAGATACGCGATTCGGTGGGTCACGACCCGCGTTTTGCCCGTGCCCGGACCTGCCAGAGTCAGCAGAGGTCCATCGACATGCGTGACGGCCTTGTGCTGGGCTTCGTTCAATCCATCCAAGATCTGATTCATGCAGAAATAAGCCTCCTGCTCGGTTCCCGAGCGTTTGCGGTTCGGACCGCTTGGGATCATGACATGTTGTGCATTATCCGCTAGGGGGTTGATTCTTCCAAGTGCTCAGCGGAATTCCTGCGATTTCGCTTGACCGATCCACTAAGATGCCAGTGGGGAATTGTGCCGAAATACTAGCTTTACCCCGTTGAAACCTCGAACCCCTTGGACATTTTTGATGACGCAACAGGAATCCCAGCTTTCTCATCAGCAAAAACGCCCCGCGACCCTCGCCGAGCTCATCGCAAGCGGTTGGCGTTCTCGAAGCGTCAAGGAAGAGATCCGAGAGAATTTTCTTCGAGCCCTGGAATCCGGCGAAGAACTTTTTCCAGGAATTATCGGCTACCAGGACACGGTCTTGCCGGAACTCAATATCGCTCTGCTTGCCGGGCACGATCTTTTGTTTTTGGGTGAAAAGGGGCAAGCCAAGAGTCGGCTGATGCGAACCTTAGTCCGGTTCCTCGATGAATACGTTCCCTACCTAGAGATCGAAGATGTGCCGGTCCATGAGGATCCCCTGCGACCGATCACCCAACAGGCTAAGAAATTCCTCCAGACCCACAAGCCCGAAGAGACCCCGATCGGTTGGTGGCACAGACAGGATCGCTACGTCGAACGACTCGCCCCGGGTACCAAATTCGCCGACATCATCGGCGAGATCGATCCGTCGAAACTCACCGGTGGGGTGAGCATGAGTTCGGAGTCGGCATTGCACTTTGGCCTGATCCCGCGGATGCATCGAGGAATCTTTGCCATGAACGAGCTCCCGGAACTCGATGAGCTGGTCCAAGTCGGCTTGTTCAACATCCTCGAAGAGCGCGACGTTCAGATTCGAGGCTATCCGGTCCGCTTCGACTTGGACATCTTCATCCTCTTCTCGGCCAACCCGAGCACCTACAACCGCAGCGGCAAAGTCATCCCGCAGCTTAAGGACCGGATCGGTTCGTTGATCCAGACCCACTATCCCAAGGAAAGAGAGCAGGGGATCGAGATCCTAATGCAGGAGTCCGCGATCGATTTGGGTGGCAAGTACCCCGTGCAGATCCCTTATTTTATGATGGAGATCATCGAAGAGATCACCTCTCAAGCCCGATCGAGCAAGTATGTCGACCAAGCTTCCGGGGTTTCAGCGAGATTTTCTTTGGCGAATTTTCGCACAATGGTGGCATCGGCAAGGCACCGCGCGGTAGTGCTCGGGGAACCCCTTGCGGTACCTCGCATCAGCGACCTAGGGCACTTGGCCACCTCGTCGCTGGGCAAACTCGAGCTGGATCTGATGGGTTCGCATCAGATGTCCGAGCGCAAGGTCCTCGACGCGATCATCGCCAGCGCCATCAAAGTCGTCTTTGAGAAGTACGTTCAGGAGTACGGGTTGTCTCAAATCGCGGAGATATTCAACAAGGGAGTGAGAATCGAGGTCGGTGATTTGCTCCCTAGTGAAGCTTATGCCGAGCGGCTCAAGCATGTGCCGCCGGTTTGGAACACTGCCTTTGAGGTCAACGCGTCGGAGCATCCAGCCATCCGGGCCTCATGCGTTGAGTTTGTTCTCTCGGGGTTGTATGCCATGGACAAGATCAGTCGTGCCAGCAAGCACGGCAAGGTACAGTACGAGACTTAAAGGCAAACTCTTTTGAGCCTTGGACGCCCGGGACCGATGGCTTGCGCTCAGCCTAAGCGATGTTTTGCCCGCTAGGCCTGGGGGCCTTGATGCTGGCCCAACTGGGGTTGTCTGGTTTTACCCCGGAGGGCTGCCCAAGAACTGACGGCGTGCATGAACCGCTGGACTTGGGATCTCGCGCTGGAGTTCTTTTTGCCGACCGGCTGGCCTCGCTTGAAACAAGCGAGGCCAGCATTAGGACCGGTCCATCTAAATAGACCCACAGGATTTCAGGTGCGCGATGTGACCAGAACCATCGTATGCTGCATGCCCTCAAAGTAGTTGTCAATGAACCTCAGCCATTCACACGCAAGGCAGGCCACCACCC
>CAILTZ010000652.1 GCA_903837255.1 uncultured Pirellula sp.
CCAGCCCTTCCGGGGGTAAAGGGACATCTGCCAGCAGCGCAACTTCAATCAACGCCCCTCCAAAATCCCCATCAATCGGGTATTCTCTGCTCCCATCGCAAGACGTATTCCCCCGGGGCTTTCATCTTTCGGGGCAACCTTTCACCCCCAAAGCAACCCCGCCCCCGGCCTCGCTCTCTCCGTTGCCCGACGCTGACCCGAACACCCCATGGCCCGAATCTCCACACCCAAAGCCAAGCCCGACTCCTCCGCCAACCTCGGTTTCGAGGCCAAGCTCTGGCTCGCCGCTGACAAGCTCCGCAACAACATGGACGCGGCAGAGTACAAGCACGTCGTCCTCGGCCTGGTCTTCCTCAAATACATCTCCGACACCTTCGAGGAACACCACACCAAGCTCGTCGAAGGCAAGGGCGACTACGCCGGTGCCAACCCCGAAGACAAAGACGAATACCTCGCCTCCAACGTCTTCTGGGTCCCCAAAGAGGCCCGCTGGCCGCACCTGCAATCCAGCGCCAAACAGCCCACCATCGGCAAGCTCATCGACGACGCCATGGTCGCCCTCGAACGCGACAACCCCCGGCTAAAGGGCGTGCTCCCCAAAGACTTCGCCCGGCCCGCGTTGGACAAGCACCGCCTCGGCGAACTCATCGACCTCATCGGAACCATCGGCTTAGGTGACAAAGACAACCGCGCCAAGGACATCCTCGGCCGAGTCTACGAATACTTCCTCACCCAGTTCGCCAGTGCCGAAGGCAAGAACGGCGGACAGTTCTACACCCCGTCCTGCGTCGTCCGCCTCCTCGTCTCCATGCTCGCCCCGCACGCCAACTCCCGCATCTACGACCCATGCTGCGGCTCCGGCGGCATGTTCGTTCAATCCGAAAAGTTCATCGAAGCCCACGGCGGCAAGATCGGCGACATCTCCGTTTACGGTCAGGAATCCAACGCCACCACCCGACGCCTGGCCGTCGTGAACCTCGCCCTCCGAGGCATCGAAGCCGACTTCGGCCCCGAGCACGCCGACACCTTCCGCCGCGACCTCCACCCCGACCTCCGCGCCGACTACGTCCTGGCCAACCCACCCTTCAACGACTCCGACTGGTTCCGCAAGGACGACGACGTACGCTGGCAATACGGCATCCCGCCCAAGGGCAACGCCAACTTCGCCTGGGTCCAGCACTTCATCCACCACCTCGCGCCGCAAGGCAACGCAGGCTTCGTCCTGGCCAACGGCTCCATGTCCTCCAATCAATCCGGCGAAGGCGACATCCGCCGCGCTCTCATCGAAGCCGATCTGGTCGACTGCATGGTCGCCCTCCCCGGCCAGCTCTTCTACAGCACGCAGATCCCCGTCTGCCTCTGGTTCCTGACCAAAAATAAAACCGCGCGCAAAGTGAAGCAGCCCGGCGGCGGCATACCGAAGTGCATCCGCAGTCGGCCTCGCCAGACGCTCTTCATCGACGCCCGCAAGATGGGCACGCTCATCGACCGGGTGCACCGTGAACTGACCGAAGAGGACATCCAGAAGATTGTCGGCACGTACCACGCCTGGCGCGATGATGACCTGGCTTGGCGTCGTGAAGCTGAGAAAGCAGGCTGCACGCTGCCCGCCGTGCCCGGATCGGGATACGCCGACATCCCCGGCTTCTGCAAATCCGCCACCACCGCCGAAATCGCCACCCACGGCCACGTCCTCACCCCCGGCCGCTACGTCGGTGCCGAAGAAGTCGAAGACGACGGCGACCCCTTCGAGCAAAAGATGCCCCGCCTCGTCGCCGAACTCCACGCCCAATTCGCCGAGTCCGCGAAGCTAGAGCAGGCCATCAAAGCAAACCTCAAAATGTGGTCTTTCGGATCCGCCAAAGGCTGACGTGTATAGAAAAGTGGTATTTTCTATACATGTCACCACGACGTGTATAGAAAACGCAGTTTTCTTAAACAAAAATGTGTGGAATATTTGTATGTCCTTTGCTTTAAAGCCTTTGCCGCCGACCATTGAGATTGAGACTAAAGCTGTTCTCAAACAAGCTGTAGCCGCCAATCGCCGACTTGCAGAGCTCAAAGGCTTGTCCGTTTCGATCCCGAACCAAGGGATTCTGATCAACACGTTGGCACTTCAGGAAGCCAAGGACAGCTCCGCCATCGAAAACATCATTACCACGCATGACGAGTTGTTCAAAGAGGACATCTATCCCAATTTTGCATTCAGCGCTTCTGCCAAAGAAGTGAGAAATTATGTCTCAGCTTTGCGAACCGGTTACAAGCTCGTCAAAAAGGACGAGTTGCTCACCTCCAACAGCGTTATAGAAATCCAAGCAGAGCTCGAACGAAACAACGCAGGCTTTCGCAAGTTGCCCGGCACGTCACTTAAAAATCATGACACGGGAGAGGTCGTTTACACCCCGCCACAAAGCAATCAGGAAATCATTGACCTGATGGGCAACCTCGACCGCTTCATCAATGACAGCACGTTTTACGATGCCGATCCATTGGTGAAAATGGCTCTGATTCATTACCAGTTCGAAAGCATCCATCCTTTTTACGATGGCAACGGGCGAACCGGGCGCATCATCAATGTGTTGTATCTGGTCATGCAGGGATTGCTCGATATCCCGGTCTTATATCTGAGCAGACACATCATCCGCACCAAAAACGATTATTACCGACTGCTGCAAAAAGTCCGGGATGAAGAGGCGTGGGAGGAATGGGTGCTCTACATGCTGACGGCTGTCGAAAAAACCGCACTGGCAACGATCCGGCTCGTCAACGGCATCAAGACCGCCATGATGGATTACAAGCAACGCATCCGTACACAATTCCATTTTTACAGTCAGGATTTGATCAATAATCTCTTTTCCCATCCCTACACCAAAATCGAGTTCATCGAACGCGATCTGAAAGTCAGCCGCCTGACCGCGACCAAGCGATTGGACAGCCTCGTGAACGCGGGCTTTCTGAAAAAGAGCAAAATCGGGCGATCCAATTTCTACATCAATACGGCTCTCTTCGACCTCCTCAGCGTGGAGGAGGCCCATGAGTAACGCCACAGCCTCGACGCAGGTGATAAATCCCATCCCGTATGTCACGCCTCGTCACTCACAAATAGAGTTCGCCGAGTCCGTGAAATTGGAGCAGGCCATCAAAGCCAACTTGAAGGGGCTGGGTTATGGCGGGTGAAGCGAAACCACTGGTTGAAAGTTCGGGAGTCGATGCTTCATTTTCCGATCCCGTCGACATTCCTTCAGGTTGGACTTTGAGAGCTCTCAGGGATGCTGCGGCGTTTGTTAATGGCGATCGAAGCTCAAACTATCCTAAGCAAGCAGATTTTGTCTCGAACGGCGTTGCCTTTGTGAATACGGGCCATATCGAACCGACTGGCAGATTGTCCCGTGAGCGCATGGACTACATATCAAGGAAGTGCTTTGAAGGGCTACGCTCTGGGAAGTTGGCGAAGGGCGATATCGTCTACTGTCTTCGTGGTTCGACGATTGGAAAGACTGCTCGCGTCGAGCTCTCGGAGGGATCCGTGGCTTCGTCGCTCGTCATCATTCGTGCGAAACCAATAGTTTCCCAAGACTATCTTGATTACTTCTTGGTTGGTCCTACTGGGCAGTCATTTGTCCGACAG
>CAILTZ010000653.1 GCA_903837255.1 uncultured Pirellula sp.
CGATGTGAGGATCGATAAGCTCTCGGGAGGGCTTAGGCGAAGAGTCGAGTTGGTCAAGGGTCTATTGCATCGTCCGCGAGTGCTATTGCTCGATGAGCCCAGCACCGGATTGGACCCTTTGTCCCGACTGGAGCTTTGGCAGGCCTTGGTCCGTTTGCAGCAGAAGCATTCGACGACGATTGTGCTGACGACACACTTGCTAGACGAAGCCGAGAAGTGCGATCGTGTAGCGATCTTGGATCAGGGTAGGTTATTGGTGAGCGATGCTCCTGAAGAGCTGCGCAAGAGCACTGGTCAAATGGTCTTTTCCATCGCCACGACGGACGAGATACGAGTTCTAGATTTGCTTGAGCAAAAGTATGGATTGCTTGGAATCAGCGATCATGGATCGGTCCGGGTGGTATTGCAAGAGACCGCCGTTTCCCCGATGGAGCTCTATGAGAGCCTCGGGGGATTAGCCACGAGCATCACGATCGGGCGCCCGAGCTTAGAGGATGTCTTCATTCGGATCGCAGGGAAGAGTTTTGGCTGAGACATGGCCATGATTGATGGCTACCCAAAGATGTTTTTTCGAACCCCGGTTGCTGCTGAATTCGGCTTAGGTTCCAATAACAACCTGACAAGGTTCCGATAACGGCCCGAATAAGTTCCGATCCGGGGCTGCGCCTATTCACTCCAAGGACTGATCATGAAATCCATTGCGACATTTATTTTGGCTTTGTCCATCCCCTTTTTTCCGGGTAGTGCAGAAGCGCAATCCATCGAGTGGAAACTCAAAAAAGGCCAAGCGATTTCGGTGGAGACAGTCAATGAGATGGTTACCAGCATGACGCTTCCGGACGGCAGCAATCAGGAGTTGCCGATGAAGCAGCAGATGGACGCGGAATGGAAGATCAAGGATTCGGACGAGAAGAGTTTTTCCGTTGATCAGACAGTCAAACGCGTCCGTGTTACGATGAAATCGCCGTTCATGAACGTCGACTTTGATTCGGACAAAGGGGATGCCAAAGACCCATTCTCCAAACAGTTTGAAGGATCGATGAAGCAGTTGCTCGGTGCACCGGTCCTGCTGAAGCTTGGCCGACGGGGGGATCTCATGGATATGCAATTACCTGATTCCATCAAGGAACTCTCAGCATCGCCGACAAATCCGATCAATGCCGAATCTCTCAAGACGCATTACCAGCAGGTGGTCGTATTCCCCGAAGGCGATGTAACGGTCGGCAAGACTTGGGAGCATAAGATTAAGGCCAACAACAATGGCATGCAGACAGAGTCTGTTTTGAAACTTCGTTTTGCCGGAATTATCGAGGAGCAGGGAAGAAAAGTTGCCAGAATCTACAATGATACGCTCACGGAATTGGTCCAAGCCCCCCCGGGGATCGAGATGACCATCGAAGACGCCACAGGTGACGGGGAAATTCTCTTTGACGTGGAACTTGGATGCGTAACCAAAGCGATCCAAAGACAAAAATTGAAAATGAACATTAACGTCGGAGGGCAAAAAATCTCGCAGGACATTGAAGGAACAACCACGACCATTTTCCGGGTTGCGAATTAGCATCGTACCGATTGTTTCGAACGCTTACGAAGATTTCAAATGTTAGCCAGATCAAAATCTTTTCGAGCGACCAGTTTGCTGGTCGCTTTTGTTGTTTTTATTTTTGCTTGTCCGACGCATGGACAAGAAAGCCCTTCGTCGCAAACACGTCGAGCTAAGGATGAGACAGAGCTTAGGTACTGGCTCGAGAACATGGTCTGGTATCACGGCTACCAGCGGGAAGAGATCTTGCAAGTCACCGGACTATCAGCCGATAAGCTCGATGAGACGCTCAAGCGATTCAGTATCTCGCCCTCTAACAA
>CAILTZ010000654.1 GCA_903837255.1 uncultured Pirellula sp.
GGTAGATAAAGTGAATACTCAAGACTAGGGAACACAAGGATGAAAAAAGGTACTAAAAAATCAGGAAGCACATCCCAAATTATTCGGGACTACGTCTCTCAGAACCCATCGCTAGGAAACGCTCAGATCGTTAAGGATCTTGTCGCCCAAGGCCATAAGGTCTACCCTGCTTTGGTCAACCAAGCGACTAAACGCGCAAGCGGCACCAAAAAACGCGCGAGCTCAAAAACTAGCACCAAACGTGCCAGTGCAAAAGTCGCTGCTTCAACCACTCCCCATGAAGAGTTCAACATCGATCAATTCAAAGCCGCTGCGAAGTTTATCAGGCTGTGCGGTTCGGTCGAAGCTGCTGTCACCTCGATCCGACAATACCAAAAGATCGCCGAACTTTTTCAGTAGTCGCATCGGTGCGATTCTAAGCCTTACCACCACTGCCGAACAAAAAACTACGGCTTGACCCGCACTAGCTTCATGATCCGACCCGAGACATTCCAGTCCTGGACGTAGAGGTTGCCCTCCTTGTCCCAATACGATCCATGCGTGCCACTGAAAACCCCCTCGACCCATTGCTCCTGGGGGATGTTGAAGTTGCCCCCCTTAGCCGGGTCCGGGTTGTGTCCAAGCACCGCCATGATCGTGTTGCTCTTGTCGAGTATGACCACTCGGCCATGCAAATCCGGTACCGACACGTAGTCGCCTTGGATCGAAACCGATGTGGGCATGCCTAGTCCTGTCACAACCTCCTCGATGAACTCACCCTCGAGGCTGTAGTGCACGAGACGCCCCTTGGGCTGGTGGTTGCGATCGCAGATGAGCAATCTGGCAGGTGTGTATCGGGTATCTAACGTCATGCCGTGCGCGGTATTGAACTCCTTGAGCCCATTGCCCTGCGTTCCGAAATGACTGAGGTACTTGCCGGTTTTGTCGTAACGGAAAATGTGGTTGCTTGCATACCCATTCGAAAGGTAGATGTCACCGTTTGCAGCAACCGTGATGGCCGTCGGATTGAACTGCTTGAGATTCAAACCCGACTCCTCCGGATACTTCAAACGCAACACAACCTCGCCACTGGCCGCATTGAACTTGATCCCCTCGGCATTCGCATTGCGCGCCCCATAAATGAACTCGCCATTGCCCTCGTCGCGGATCTCCATATCGTGAAGCCGTGTATAATCGCCACCCAAGTAACTCTGGATGACCTTGCCATCTGGCGAGAACACAAAGACCCCTTGGTCGGCACTGGTGTAGATATTCCCAGCCTTGTCGATCACCACCCCGCCGTGGGTCGGTCCTATGGCCGATTTGCCGTCCGGCCGAAGCCCCCAACCCGGGGCGGTTTCAAAGGTCATCAACCCGGTCCCCATGCGCACCGGCTTGGTAGCCACCGGGGATGCTTCCTGGCTCCTGGCTGGATGACTCAGCAACGTTGCAATCAACAAGGTAAACGAGAGCAGAGAGGTTTTCATCGGGATTCTCACGGGTTACGTTGAGCAAAGGGGGTAGGTAGGGATAGAGTAGGTCAGCTCCAGGGGAGCTTAACGATACCCTCAGCCCGTCACGCTTTCCACGGGCCGTCAAATCCAGCAATCTAGATTGTACATCAGAAGACCAATGTGTTGTTCCAAGCAAAACAAAGCTTGTGGACTTGTCTATCTGGGCTAACATTCCTCAAGGATTCCCCCCACGCCCATTTAGATTTACTTATTCCCGCTTTGGAGCCGCAATCTACACTGTGCCCAACAACGAGCTGCCCAATAAAGAGCTAACCAACGCCGAGCTACCCAACAGCGAGCTCCCAGCCAATCCACACCCAGGCGATGGCTCGCCACCGGTGCCTGCACCGCCAACGGCTGAAGAACTCAAGAGATTGGCCGGTCCGCTGGGGATCGAGGGAATCGATGATCTAGCTTGGAAAAACCTGGCCAAGTACTGCGGTTTAGCTTGGGATTGGAACACGAAAATCAATCTCACGAGGCACACAACCCCGGAACTCTTCGTCCAAAGGGATCTGCTTGACAGCTACCAACTGAGCAAACTTTTGCAGCCAAACGAAGAGATCCTGGATCTAGGGACCGGTGGTGGCGTGCCGGGAATCCTCTTGGCGATCCTCAGGCCAGATTTGGATGTTTCGCTCTGCGATAGCGTGGCCAAAAAAGCTAAGGTAGCTCAAGACATCGTCAAGAAATTGGGGTTGAATGTCCGCGTCTTTCCTATGAGTGCTACCAACGTTCTGGACGAGGAACGATTCGATACGATCGTCGCCAGAGGGGTCGGCCCCCTGGTCCGCATGTGCGGGTGGCTCAAAGAGGAGTGGCACAAAATCGGTCGATTGCTCGCGATCAAAGGTCCACGATGGGTCGAGGAACGCGGGGAAGCGCGGCATCGGGGCATGCTCCAAGGGCTCCAGCTTCGCCGGATGGTCGCTTATCCCATGCCCGGCACGGAATCCGAAAGCGTCATCCTACAAGTCGCTCGGACCTCGAGTCCATTTGCGCTCAAGCCCCCCGAGGGTACCGAGGATGTCCTCTAGCTGCGATTCTTGCGGAGCCACCCTCGGACGAGCGCCGCGACGATCGCCACGGCGATGAAGGGGCCCGTTATCAGGATCGTTTTGGGTCGATAGACAAACAATCCAACGACCATCGTACAAGCAATCATCAAAAACGCTCCACCCGGTGCCCTGCGGATCGCTTCGATGGCTGGCCAAGCCATCCACATGCACACAAGAACCAGCCCGACCTTGCTAAACGTGTCGGAGGCGAGCCATCGTTGCCCATCCCATACCGCAGGTGCAAATCGCATCGATAGCCCAATGCAAAGCAGTGCGATTCCAAAGATCAAGGCTAGCCATCGCGGCAAGGGATTCTGCGTATCGCTCATCAATAAGCTTCCATCAACCGCAGCCAACGCTGGACTGGGGCGAGCAGGGGTGCTTCGACCAGTTTCAAAACATCTAAATCACTGCTTTGACGCTGCACGGTGTACCCGTTCTTGCGAATCCTCTCGACAAACGCATCGACGCTCTTGTCGCTGCCGTTGA
>CAILTZ010000655.1 GCA_903837255.1 uncultured Pirellula sp.
ATCATTGGCGCCATCTGCTTGGTACTCACCGTCGGTGGTGCGATCCTTATCAATAGCTCTGCGGACGCACAAACGGAAAAACTCGGAGAGTTACTCAGGCAGGTCGGTGGCCTCGGAATGCTCTTGTGCTGTTTGGCTCTTCTGGCGGTGATCCGATCCGAGAAACTCCTAGGATTCCTCAGCAACAAAGCCTGGTTGCAATCTAAATTGAAGTCACCTTGGCTATCGCTGCTGATCCGAAGCCTAGGTGCTTTCGTTTCCATCGCGATCCTTCTATCGATTCTGCACCTAACGCTCGGTACTCAAAAAGTTGCATCGTGCGTGGTTTTTACTGAGCCCATTTTTCTTGCGATACTCTTGGCCTTAATCGGCACCACGCAGCGGGAATACAGAGCCTATTGGATCGGCTTTGCGACGGCGATCATCCTGGGATTCTACGGCTATAATATCAACATCTACCTGATGGCCTACTTCGGGAACAATCCATATGGGCCATATGTGAACAATCCCTATGGAGGCCCAAATATCTACGCAGGGTCGCCCGGAGCCTACCCTGTAGGAGCCATACCCTCCGGTGCCCAAGTCCTTTATCCAGGTTCTGCCCGCACGAGCTACATAATCGAATACCGAATCCTGCTCTCGCAACTTGCAACCATCGGCTGGGCAATGGTCACCGGACTGATCTGCAGTGGTGTCGTGGCTTGGTCGATGCCCACTAGGCAAACACCCGCCGGACCCATCGCCGGGCCCATTGCCGGCAGCCCATCGAAGGTGGATCCACTCCGACCCGATCCAGATCGGGCGAAGTAATCCTGTCTGGTCGATCAACTTTTGAAAAAATCGTCTGCCATCGGGTAGCCAGAAAATGGTATCATTTGGAGGGTCGCCAACCGGCCAAGACCCAGTCCACTCCACGCGAGCCGACCTATCCCCGGCTGACTTACTTTATGCGAAGAATCGAGCACAGACGAATCCTTGTAGTCGGCCTGATCTGCATGGCCAGCATCAGCAGCTATTGCTTTGCACAAAAAGTGATCCGCAAACCAGACCGATCCAAGCCACCGCAGTTCCAGTCCAACGAGTTTTCGGGAGTCTTCTTCGCCGATGCCCGATCGCAACTACAAGGCACCGTGTCCCTCGGAGCACCGAGCCAAGTTGCTGAGGCATCGATGGCCTCGGGCAGCGAACCGAGTGATGCCGAGCCAGCGGCCAAAGGCAACGAGGTTTGGAAACAACTCATCAGCGGCTCGACCATCGAAGACCTTGTCAAGGAATCCAAATCCCGGGTCGATGGGATCATCACCACCCCTGCGAAATTCGCAAGCGGAGGATACGCAGAGGCCCGACGGGAATTCACCCTGCTGGGATCCTTGATGGGCATCATCGCTCAGTACCCCGAAGAGATCCGCTGGAAGAACTCGGCTCCCTACGCCCGGACCTCCTTTGCCCGCATGGCCGCCAACTGCAAAGTCGGTACCCAACCGGTCTACAACGAAGCCAAACTCAGGCAGCAAGATCTCCAAGACCTTCTCAAGGGTACCAAACTCAATGGCACCGCCGAAGAAACCGCTTGGGCCGATACGGCCGATCGAGGACCCACCATGCAGATCCTCGAATGGGCCCTTCGAGAAAACCTAGCGCCCCATACGAGCAACGAAGACAACTTCAACAATAACCTCGATGAAATCACCAAGTATGCCGAACTGATCGCCTCTTACAGTCAAATCCTTCAGCAAGAAGGTATGACCGATGCCGATGATGAGACTTATGCTCAGTTCGCCGCAACCATGCTCGGCGCTGCGAAAGAAACCCTCAAGGCGGTCAAAAGCAAAGACGCCGAACTGGCCCGAACCGCAGTCGCCAAAATCGACCAATCCTGCAACAAATGCCACGAGACTTATCGATAAAGCTATGGGGATTCGATTCAGTTGCCACATGTGCAACCAACCGTTGCATGTGAAAGACTTCCAAGCCGGCAAGAGAGGCAGATGCCCCAAGTGCCAAGGCTCATTTCGCGTGCCGGCCAAAGATGCCGACTTCTCCCTAGCCGTCGAGGAGTCCGCCGCCCTAGCCATGCCAGCCATGCCAACAGCCAAGCCAACAGCTGAGCCTACCGCTAATGCGACAGCCAAGGCACGAGCAAAACTAGCGGCGGCCAGCCAAGATCCTGCAAAGGCTGACCTATCCAAAACCGATCAACATGCTGCTGCTCCGCAAACAGCAACTGGGAAAACAGCAACTCGGATCGCGATCAATACCAAGCCTCTGGCGAGTCCGCCTGCCAGTGAACCGGTGGCCATGCCAGCAAGCCTCCTGCCACTTCTCGACGCGCGCTGGTTTGTCCGGCCACCGAGCGGCAATCAATACGGTCCGGCCACTACCCAAATGCTCTTGGATTGGATCGCCGAAAAACGGGTCACCGCCGATGCACTTCTGTGGCGAGACGGTCTTGATACCTGGTTCTCCGCCCGCGAACTGATCCCCGAGCCCTTCGGTGGAGAATCCAACGCCTCGACGAAATCCCCCCAAGATATCCCGCCGCCGGCGGTTGCTAGGCCCACAACCTCGTCGCAAAAGCCCGTCGAAGCGATTGCGATCCCCAGCGGCCCGGCTACGAACAAAGCCGCCATCGCGATGAAGAAGAAAAAACAGCTCAAACAACAATGGATGGTCCTTGGGCTACTGGCCACCATGGCCCTGTGCTTGGTCATCGCCCTAATCGTTATCCTAACTCGCGGCGCATGAAGAAACTGATTCCCCACCAAGTTGGCGATACGCAGCGCTACGCCCTGGTCTCCGGAACCGCCATCCTCCCGGATCGGCTTATCCAAGACTCCTACGTCGAGTGGTCTGGCGGTATGCTGACCCGCGTCGGAGCGATCCCCAAGCGGATCGCCAAAAACGTCCAAGTGATCGATGCAAGCGGTTGCTATGTTTCGCCCGGTTGGATCGATATCCATGTCCACGGTGGTGGAGGTGCAGACTTTATGGATGGCCAGGTGCAAGCCATCCAAACGGCATGCAAAACCCACCTTCGTCACGGTACGACCACCATTTTCCCGACCACGACGACCGGTTCGCACGAGTCGATTATTCGCATGATCGATGCAGTCGATGCGACGATTCGATCAGCGGATCCAGGCTTGCCAACCATCGAAGGGGTCCATCTGTATGGACCTTATTTCACCCCAGAAAAATCCGGGTGCCATCGCAAAGAAGCATGCCGCGCGCCGGTGCGCTCCGAGTTCGAGCAGTACTTCAAATCCGGACCGATACGCATTGCAACCTGCGCCGCAGAACTCGTCGGCAGCGCAGATTTCTACCGCTACGCTCACAAACGCGGTTGCTTGGTCACCTGCGGACATTCCAACGCGAGTTGGACGGAGATGGACAAGGCTCACCGATGTGGCATGTCCCATGTGGATCACTTCTGGTGCGCGATGTCCTCGGTCGCCTCGGTCCGCTCTCGATTGGGTACCCCGATGCAAGGCAGCATGCTCGAGTTCGTCTTGGCCCACAATACCATGAGCACCGAAGTCATCGCAGACGGCTATCACTTGTCCCCCGAACTCCTGCAGTTCGCTTGGCAAATGAAAAAAGCCTCGACGCTCTGCTTGGTCAGCGACACGAGCCGCGCTCTGGACATGCCACCGGGCAAATACGCCTTCGGACACCCAGAAGAGAATGTTTGGATCGAAAGCACCGGCAAGGTTGGACTCAGCCCCGCCGGGGGACTAGCCAGTTCAGTCGTCGCGTTAGACCACTGCGTGCGGCACATGGCCAAGGTCACCAGGATCCCTCTTTTTGACATCGTGCGCATGGCAAGTCTCACGCCAGCCCAATTGACCGGGATCGCTAAGTACCGCGGTAGCTTGGAAGCGGGCAAGCGAGCCGACGTGCTCGTGCTTGACAGGAAGTTGCAAGTCCAGAAGGTGTTTTACAACGGTGGGCTTGCAGGAGATCTTGTGGGCAGTAACCCGTGAGGCATTCGAACGAGCCAGGATGGCAAGTGCCACTTGACCTTGGCCGCAGAGCCTTTTTATTGATTTAACGCTGAGTTGCGCTGCGACGCATCGCTTCGGTAACCTCTTCAAGAATCGTCAAGCGACCGCCATAAGTCCGCTTGAGGTTCTCCTCGGTAAAGACTTGCTGGATCGGCCCCCAAGCCACCGAGTGGACGTTGATCAGCAGCACATGATCGAAGTACTGCGGAACCGTGTGCAAATCGTGATGAACCACAAGGATCGTTTTGCCCAGGTCCCGCTGCTGGCCGAGCACCCCGATGATCGATTGCTCGGTGGCCGCATCCACGGCCGCAAAGGGTTCGTCCAATAAAAGGATATCCGACGACTGCACCAGCGCTCTGGCCAAAAAAGTTCGCTGCTGCTGGCC
>CAILTZ010000656.1 GCA_903837255.1 uncultured Pirellula sp.
GGAATTGCTTGTTTGGAATGCATGGGGAAGTGTTTCTGGGGCAGACTAAATGAACTTAACCCGACTCCGCTCCTCTACATCTGGGAAAACCGTCATTTCGAACTCGCACCGGGTATCCCTGCAGACATGAGCGGGATCTCCCTGAGAGAGTTGAAATAGAAACAAAGGCGAACCTTGAATCTACCCGCAGGCAGGCCCCTCGCTTAGAAAAAGCCGATTAGGCCGGTGTTGGACTACGCGAAAAACGACACTCGACCCCTTCAAAGCGCCGCGAAAAAAACAGAAGACGTAACTACATCGTTTTATGCTATAATGCCTAGGGACGGTCCCACGCTCCTCCCTCCTGGTGGAACTTCCTTTGACAGCCTCCCCCAATATGCATAAACCCACGAAAAAGTTCACCATCGGCCGTTGGGCGTGCGTCGCAATCTGCAACGTCTCACTCTTTACCATAGCACTCTGCGTTACCGTAGTAATCTGCGCAACTCCGCGCCTTACCTACGGCCAGGACTCCTTCGACTTTGCTCATAAAATCCTACCCGTCCTAAAAAAGCACTGCTCCGAGTGCCACACCGGTGATCAAAAGAAAGGTGGCCTGTCCCTCAACACCCGCGAATCGATGCTCGCCGGCGGCGAATCCGGCGCAGAGGTCCTCAGCAAAGACAACGCCTCAAGCGAACTTTTGACGCGGATCACCTCCAAAGACCCCGATCTGCGAATGCCACCCGATGGACCAGGTCTCGACGATGCTGAAATAGGCGCATTGAGACTATGGGTCCAAGCCGGATTGCCCTGGGAATCGGGCTTCTCGTTCGGTAAACAAAACTACGAACCACCCCTGCTCCCCAGACGCCCAGAACTCCCCCTGCCCTCCTCTCCCAATCGCAACCACCCCATCGATCGACTCCTGGATGCCGACCGCACAACTCGCTCACTAGCCCCCCTCCCCTCGATCGATGACGCCCAATTCATCAGACGCATCTATCTGGACCTCATTGGACTACTGCCAACCCCCGAACAAAACTCCGAGTTCCTCGCCGACAACTCCCCCGACAAACGCCAACGACTGATACGCTCCCTCCTGGACAAAGACGTCGAGTACGCCGAACATTGGCTGACCTTCTGGAACGATCTGCTACGAAACGATTACTCGGGCACGGGTTTCATCACCGGTGGACGTACCCAAATATCCAAATGGCTCTACGATGCGCTGATCCACAACAAACCTTACGACGCCATGGCCCGCGAACTGATCGCCCCCCAATCTGGCGAAAGTTCCGGTTTTGCGAATGGTATCCGATGGCGCGGCGAAGTCAGCGCGGGTCAGACGGTCGAAATCCAATTCGCCCAAAGCCTCGGCCAAGCCTTCCTGGGGATCAACCTTAAATGCGCCTCGTGCCACGATAGCTTCATCGATCGCTGGACCCTCAAAGACGCTTATGGACTGGCCGCTGTCTATTCCAACACCCCCCTAAAAATCCATCGCTGCGATAAACCAACCGGCCAAATGGCCAAACCCGGTTGGCTCTTCGAAGAACTCGGCTCAATCAACGCCGATGCCCCTCAGCCAGAGCGATTGCAGCAACTTGCGGGCCTGATGACCCACCCGCAAAACGGTCGCTTCGCCCGCACGATCGTCAATCGACTCTGGCATCGAATGATGGGCTACGGAATCGTCCATCCCACCGATGCGATGCAAAGCCAACCCTGGAACGAAGACCTGCTGGATTACCTTGCAGTCGACTTCGTCGATAAAGGCTACAACCTGAAAGAACTGCTCTACTCCATCGCCTCCTCGGAGGCTTATCAAGCCCCCAGCGAACGCCTGCAAGAAAAGGAATCCGCCGAAGCCTACATCTACCAAGGCCCCCGCGCTCGGCGAATGACCGCTGAACAATTCGTCGACTCCCTGTGGCAACTGACCCGAGCCGCCCCGGCCAAGTTCGACGCACCAGTATCCCGGGGCAAGCCGATCGCGGTCGATGCTGCGAATCCTAAAGCCTCCGATCCAACCGGAACTTGGATCTGGTCGCAGACAGCTCGATCACCAAGTGTTCCACCCGCCGGAGAAAAAATTACTCTCCGGCAAACATTCACCCTCAGCAAACTCCCCGACAAAGCCTTCGGCGTCATCACCTGCGACAACGAATACCGACTATGGATCAACCACCGACGGATCGCCGAAGACAAAAACTGGGAAACCCTCGAAAGCTTCGACGCATCGGCAGCCCTTGGGCTAGGCGAAAACGAGATCCTCATCGAAGCGACCAATGGCGGCAGCGGTCCAAACCCAGCAGCCCTCTTTTTTGAATTGAAACTCGTCGATCCACAAAACATTGTCTCGGTCGCTTCGTCGGATCAGTGGAAATACACCAGCACGATTCCAGATGACCAAGGTAATTTGGTTGGCAAATCGGCCGATGACATCACTGACTGGAAAAACGCAGTCCTGGCCAATGGGCCATGGGCTGCTCGATTGCAAAACGAGATCGCTATGGGATTATCTGGCAATGGTTCCAGCGGCAGTATGGTCCGAGCCTCCTTGGTCAAAGCCGACCCGCTAATGCGAAGCCTCGGGCGCCCGAACCGCGATCAAATCGTCAGCATGCGACCAACGGAATTGACGACCCTCGAAGCAATGGACCTGTCCAACGGCCAAACCCTAGCCGATTGGTTACAAATAGGGGCCTCGAAGTGGCACTCTCGGCTGGGATCTGGCCAAGGAGGGCTCAAGTCGACGCGGGAACTGATCGATACGATCTACATGCATGCCCTAAGCAGGCATCCTCGGGCCGAGGAACTCCAAACCGTCGAGGAAATGATCGGCCCAACATTGGAACTGACCGAACTGGAGGATATCCTGTGGTCGGTTGTCA
>CAILTZ010000657.1 GCA_903837255.1 uncultured Pirellula sp.
GTCTTATCCAGTAGGCAATCGACTCACCAGCAACGTCGCCTTTGGTGGCCCCAAACACGATCAACTGTTTGTCACCGGCGCGATCCATGCCGACGGTAAACCAGGGGCTGTGTATCGCTTGGACTTGGGTATCCCAGGACGAGTCATCCTGCCGGTTAAGAAATAAATAGTGGCCAGAATGATCAACGCAAAATGATCAACGCAGATGCACTTGCAAGCCAATCACCTAGCCGCCTGGACTCTGGTCTAGGCGGCAATTGTTGATCGAAAACTCCAAAATCGCAGTCGCCCCGATCTGCTCGAGCTGCTCCATGATCGTGATGACCTCCTTGCGCTTGACCATCGCTCGTACCGCACACCAATTCGGATCCTCCAAACTGTTGACCGTCGGTGACGTAAACCCAGGCGTAATGGCTTCGGCTATCGCTAACTTCGCTCGCGGAATGTTGTACTCCAAGAGCGAGTAATCCCGTGCAATAACCACCCCCTCGAGCCTGCGAACTATCCGATCTGCCGTTACCTGATCACGACACCTCGGACTCTGAATCAGCACAGTCTCGTACTCGCCAATGATATCCAAGATCCTCAACTGATTGGCCGCAAGGGTACTGCCGGTCTCAACCAAATCGACAATCGCATCGGCCACTCCCAGCGATATCATGATCTCCACCGAACCATTCAAACCCACAAGATGTACCTTGGCCGAATGCTTGTCCAAGTACCTCTCGGTCGTCCGAGGAAAACTCGTCGCCACTCGCTTGCCATCCAAATCACTTGCCGATTGAATCTTGCCATGCAAGGGAACACAGACCGCTAACTTGCAACGACCCACACCTAGCTTCATTCGCACATCGACTGCCGCCTGGGCCTCGGCGACCGAATCGCTCCCGGTGATCCCTAAATCAATCGCCCCCTCAGCACACAACGTTGGAATGTCATCGGTCCTGAGAAACGTTATGTCCGCCGAAAGCCCGCTCACGCGGGCAAACAATGCTCGCTCCTGTCGACGAAAACTCAAACCCGCCTGAAGCAACAGCTCAGTGGCAAGCTCACTGAGCCGACCCTTGCTCGGCACCCCTATCCTCAACATGCTGTCGCTAAAATTCATGGACCTTGCTCCTTTTGCCGATTCTGCTTCTCGACCAAACCGGATACTCCCTCGCGACGCTCAAGCTCCGCTCGCAACTCGTCGACCGTGATCTGCTGAGTCGATAATACAACCCACAGATGATAAACCACATCGCAAGCCTCTCGCACCACATGCTCACGCCCCGCTTGGCCCTCTTCACGGGCCGCCTCGATCACCTCGAACACCTCTTCGACCACCTTGCTCCCCATCTTGGACAATCCGCCCCGAATCAACTTGGTCGTGTACGACCCCTCCGGTAACTCCACGGCCCGCTGGTGCAACTGAGCCATCAATCGATCAAAAATATCAGTGGACATAATGCTGTGATCGTCGAAGGATACAACTGGGAAATAAACCGAGCATCCTAGGCATTTCGCAGTCTTTTGTCGATTCCAAGTCATTGCCAGATCACTAAACTACGGAGAAATCAATCTCCCCTAGCGGCCTTAGGGTCGATCCGCAGATGAATCCTCATTCCAAATTGCCCTCCGAATGGATCACTCCTCCCCTGGACAACGTGGTCTATTTAACCGGTCCAACAGCGTCGGGGAAAACCCAAGTCGCCGTCGAATTGGCCAGTAGCCTTAGGGCGGAAATCATCTCGGTCGACTCCATGGCTGTCTACCGAGGGATGGACCTCGGCACGGCAAAACCAAACCTCCAGATCCGCAAGCAAGTAACCCACCATCTTATCGACATTGTGGATCCAACCGAGGACTATAGCGTCTCTGAGTTCCTCAACGATGCACACGCCAAAGTCGCGGAAATTCAAAGCCGAGGAATACCGGTCCTGCTCGTCGGTGGCACACCCCTATACCTGAAGTCCCTCGTCTGCGGGTTCTTCCAAGGCCCACCGGCAGATTGGGAATTCCGCAATGCTGTCGAACAAGAGATCCAAACTGTCGGGACTCAAGCCCTCCACGATCGACTCGCACAAGTAGATCCGCTCTCGGCCCATCGAATCCTCCCCGGGGACACGCGCCGCATGATCCGGGCCCTGGAAGTCGCCAAGGTCACCGGAATACCGCTCAGCCATTGGCAAACCCAATTCGAACGATTCACCCTACCGCGTAACAGCCATGCCTTTGTCCTAGGTTGGGACCGCTCGGTACTCCATAAGCGAGTCGAGCAACGGGTCGAAGGCATGATCGAACAGGGCCTGATCGATGAAGTTACCGAACTGAAAAAGCGCTTTGGAAATCTCGGCAGAACCGCCTCCCAAGCCGTCGGCTACAAAGAGCCCCTAGCGTTCCTCTCGGGCGCGATCGCTTGGAAGGAAATGAAGGAACAGATCACCATACACACCCGTCAGTTCGTGCGCCGTCAAGAGATATGGTTTCGTTCCATGCCAGGCATGCAACGACTCGATCTGAAGGACTCCTCGGAGCTCAGCAGAGCCACAGAGTCGATTCTTTCATCGCTGGAAAATAGGCAAGTACCCTAGATCCAACTGCAACATGATCAGGTTGCAAGCTGAGATGTAAACGTTGTGAATCTGACCTTCCCAAGCTCCCTCGGGACCTTGGTCGGATTCAATGTTGGAATACAACTTATCGCGAAACGGAAGCCACTCTTCGTCCCCTTGGCGATACACGACCTGGCTGTAGTACAAGTAAGTGTAGTGCCAGTGGCCAAAGGCATCGTCGACCTTCTTGACGTCGTATAACTCCTTGCGACTATAGCCGAGCATCTCTGGAACTTTGGCGTTCTCGTAATCGCCCGCGTTGTACAAAGCGGCGAGCGATGCGGCTGTGATCGCTGGCCGGGAACTTCCCATCTGCTGACTGGAGTAACTGATCCCACCATCTGGATTCTGACACGAATAGATGTACCGCTTGGCCGCCTCGATGATCTCACCAGGTACGGTGATCCCCGCATTGCGACAACCTCGTAAGCCCTGGACTTGGGTGATCGTGGTGGACCCTTCGTCGTAATCCTGACCATCTTTGGCGCTGACATAACCCCACCCACCAGCCGGCGTTTGAGCTTTGCCACAAAAAGCGACCGCTCGATTCAGGACCTCGACCAGATCGTCTCTTCGGTCTTGCAAGCCCTCCTCGCCGAGCACCTGCGAGAGAAACAACATCGAAAACCCATGGCCATACGTGTAGCGTTGGTCATTCTGCGGATCTCCGATCAGCCCGTTCTTGCGCGATTGCGACAACAGATAATCGGTCGTCCTAGCAATCTGCTTGGAATAAGGCCCCTGGGTGACCGTCGAACCACTGCAAAGCAATGCCAAACCGGCCAAGGCAGTGACAGCTACAGGGTAGGGGGGCGTGTTCCACTGTCCACGAGACGACTGTGTCCGAGCAAGAAAGTCTAAACCACGACGAGTGGCCGCATCCCACTTGGGATTGCGATCCGCAGCACGTACATCTTTCAACCCCAAAAAAGGTGCAGACCCTATCGCCAGCCCTCCTGCTAGCGCTCCGGTAAGAATCCGGCGGCGATGGATCGGCAAATTGTTCGACATGCGATAAGCCTTCAAACGATGTTGGTTGATTGAATCAAAACGTACCAGACATAAGCGATCAGCTTGCGTCAGCAAACAGAGGGGTCGATAGATACCGTTCGCCCAAACTGCACATGATCGTAACGATCCGCTTGCCCTTCCATTCAGGTCGCGAGGCGAGCTGAGCGGCCGCGCACATGTTCGCGCCGCTACTGATCCCCGCCATGATGCCCTCTTGGCGATGGAGCTTGCGCCCCCACTCGAAAGCTAACTCGTCATCGACTTGAATGACTTCGTCGATCAGCGATGTATCAAGGTTCTTCGGAACAAACCCAGCACCGATGCCTTGGATGCGGTGCTTGCCTGGCTGCCCTCCACTGATCACCGGCGACTGCTTGGGCTCGACCGCGATCGCCTTAAAGTTCGGGTTGAGCTTCTTGATGTATCGGGCAACCCCAGTGATCGTGCCCCCGGTTCCAACTCCCGCAACAATGGCATCGATGCTGCCTGCCGTATCGGTCCAAATCTCAGGACCCGTGGTTCGTTCATGTGCAGCTGGATTGGCCGGATTCTCAAACTGCTGAGGCATCCAACCGTTCTTGTCCGCCGACACCAACTCGTTCGCCCTAGCAATCGCTCCACGCATCCCTTCGGCAGCAGGCGTAAGCACCAAGCTTGCCCCAAGCGCCTTGAGAAGCGCTCGGCGCTCAATCGACATCGACTCGGGCATCGTCAACGTCAATCGATATCCCTTGGCCGCGCAAACAAACGCCAATGCGATCCCGGTGTTGCCACTGGTCGGTTCAATGATGTGAGTGTCTTGATGAATCAGACCGTTCTTCTCGGCATCCTCGACCATCGCAAGTCCGATTCGATCCTTGACGCTCTTGAGCGGATTAAAGAACTCGCACTTAGCGTACACCGTGGCTGTATCCGGACCGACCAAACGGTTGATACGAATCATCGGGGTATTCCCAACAGTTTCTACGACGTTGTTAAAGGTTCTTCCGATCGGCATGGCAAACTAGATCCATCTAGGGTTAAACAGTGAACGAAATGAGTTAAGGCAACCTGTCGGCCAAGGTTCCTCTGATGTACTCATAGTGTACTCATTTTGGCCTGCTGAGCCCACCTCGGTTTGCGCGTTCCAAACAATCGCTCAAGCTCGATCGAGCTCGAGCCTGAGACTCTCCGCGGCATTTGCTGGATTTTCAGCCCTCCAAACGCAGGATCCAACCGCAACCCGAGTGAATCCGGCCTCGAGCACCTGCGGCAGATTCTGTGAGTCAATCCCTCCTATCGCATATGCTGGCAACCCCGGGGCACTTGCTCGCAACCAAGCTGCCGCCTGGGCCAAAAATGAAATCCCTGAAAATCTCTCAAACGACTTGGTATTGGACGGAAACGTCGGCCCACATCCTATGTAGTCCACCCCCAACTCCACCGCCCTACGGACCTGATCGAGGTTGTGGGTGGAAAGTCCCAAGCACTGTGAAGGTTGCAACAATCGCCGCGAGGCACCAACCGATAAATCCACTTGGCCAACATGGACTCCCGCCGCCTGTGTCGTCGCTGCAATGTCCACGCGGTCATTGATCAATACCCGGGTCTCTTTGCTATCTGCGGAATCACAAGCTGCCCGCAGATACTCGACAATCCGTATCGCATCGGCTTGCTTGTCCCGAATTTGTATCAACTGCACCCCCGCTCGCGAGATCTGTGCGATCCGCAGATTGAACTGCTCGAGCGGTAGTTGGCAATCCACCAACACATACAATTTCGCTTGTCGCAAAAAATCAACGTCGCGCTGGATCGCTAACCTCAGCGCAGCATTCAAGTCATACACCTGATACCTCAGTCGCTCGACCTTGGACGACTCCTGTGGCAACAAAAACTTGCATGACTCCTCGATAACCCTGAGCCCCTGTTCGACTCGCGATGCTGCCGCTGCAAGAATCGATGCGAGCCCCTCGGTGCGCCGCAATTCACTCGGCGTCTTGACCTCCCTGCCTACATCTCCTTGAGCATCCCTGGCCGACAACAATGCAATCGGTCCCACCGCATCGATAGTCTGCCCAAGTGCATGCCGGATCGATTTGTACTCAGCCTGCAACTTGGATATTCCCGAAAACCTTGCGACATCCTCAAGTGTCCGCAGACCTTCCATGACGCGATTGCTGTTGGCATCGATCATACGCCGCAAAACAATTTGGGAGTGGTCGATTGGATCGTGCATATACGGCTACTTCTGTTGCTCAAGTACCATCGATAGGTAACTGCGCCTCTCCATGAAACTCAATCCCAGATAATTCGCAGCCGATTGGATGGCTTGTCCAGCCGCCGCCAACTCCTCTGCTGATTCTACGACGCATTCCACTTCGGCGAATTTTCCAATTTCTGAAATATGGTCGATGGTAACTAGCATGCCTGAATGTAGTTTTGATAGAGAGAACACTCGCCGAGTTTTGCGAACCACCGCGATCGACTCAAAACTCAAATTCTCCCAAATACGCCTCCAACCTGCATCCGTACCACTAGCCAATGGCAGTTCAATCTCCGGACGGGTTTTCAATGGACCCTCGGTGCGTGGGCCCTTATAAGTGATATACCACTGATCGTTGACCAACCGCAAACGCAGTGCCTCGTCGGTAATCTTGAAATCGCGTGCCGGATGCCTTAGGTAATGATCCTCGTGCGTCTCGGATTTGAGTTCCTTGGCCCCAAGTTTCTCAAGCTGAGCTAGCAACTTGATCTCGTTTTCAATACGGTACTTGCCCTCAATCTCCATCGGGTACTGCGGTGCTGAATCTGCCATCATTTACCTCGAAGCATAGTGGTCTCGAACCGCCGTAACAATCGCTCTCATCTTAGCCGGATCCTTAACCCCCGGGGAGTCTTCAATGCCACTTGCTACGTCGATTCCATAAGGTTCAACCATCCGCAACGCCTCGTAGATGTTGTTGGAATCCAATCCGCCCGCCAACAAAAACTGAGCATCCCTGCCCTCTACGCCGACGAAACTCGCCGGACGCGGACTCAGCAACCCCCAATTAACCCGCTTGCCCGTCCCGCCTTTCTCCACCGGATCGTAAGCATCGACGAGCAAACCAATTACCGAGGAATTCGCCTGCATGGACTTGGAAACCCACTGACCCCAAAGCCCATCGTCGATGGATCCACGGTACGCTAACGCCTTGAGAATCGGCAAACCAGTCCAATGGCGAGAATTTTCATATTCAGTAAGCCACTCGATGGTCTCATCGCCGTGCAACTGGATGGCATCCAAAGGACATTCCGATACCACACCCTGGATCTGCTCAGGACTCGCATCAACAAAAATACCAACCCGACTACAGTGTCCTCGGGCGACCATCGACAGCCGCTTGGCTACCCCAGGCGAAACGTAACGCTTGCTCCTGGGATAGAAATTCAATCCGATCGCATCGACCTGCAACCCGATCGCTTCGAGGACATCCTGCTCCCTAGTAAACCCGCAAAACTTCAGGCGAGGTAGCTTCATGTCTTGGTCGCTAACTCGATGCAGCGATCAATTCTTGCCAACGAGGAAGCTTGGCCGAGAATCGCAAAGGAATCAAAGACCCCAACACCCGACGTCTTGCCCGTAAGCGCCAGACGGACTGCATTGATACAAACGCCCAGCTTTCCGCCCTTGGACTCGACCATCTGTTTGATCTGGCTCTCAAGTTCCGAAACCGACCAAGGATCGCTCGCAGCTACGATTTTCCGTACCTCTTCGAGAAAC
>CAILTZ010000658.1 GCA_903837255.1 uncultured Pirellula sp.
CCGCAATACGGCTTGTTAGCCGCACGGCCAGTAGCGAATGTCCGCCCAGGGCAAAGAAGTTGTCGTGGATCCCGATGCGCTCGATGCCCAGGACCTCCGACCAGATCTGAGTCAACTGCTCTTCGATCCCGTTACGTGCAGGGGTGTACTGGTCTTGAACGCCGACATCCTTGCTATCGGGCAAAGGCAAAGACCGCCGATCGATCTTGCCGCTTGGAGTCAGCGGCAGCGCATCGAGTTTGACGTAAGCCGCAGGGACCATGTACTCGGGAAGTTTGGTGCCAAGAGACTCTCGCAACTCCAGGATGCTCGGGGTTTGCTCATCGCATTGCGTGTAATAGGCCACTAGTCGTTTATCCCCAAGGCGGTCCTCTCTGAGGATCACCACGCACTGGGCTATGCTCGGATGGTGGCTGAGAATCGACTCGATTTCTCCAAGTTCGATCCGAAACCCGCGCAATTTGACTTGATGGTCGATGCGACCAAGGTATTCCAACGTGCCATCGTCCCTCCAACGGCACAGGTCCCCGGTGCGGTAGAGTTTCGAATCACTGTCCTTCGAAAACGGATTGGGAACAAATCGCTCGGCGGTCAAGTCCGGACGATTCAGGTAGCCTCGGGCTAAGCCATCCCCACCGATGTACAACTCCCCAGGAACTCCGATCGGTAAGAGCTCGCGATGAGAGCTCAGCACATACACTTGAGTATTCGATATCGGACGACCGATCGGGATTGAGCCAATGTCTAAAGGCAGAGTGGAAGGTATTCTAAAACAGCAAGCAAATGTTGTGCTCTCTGTGGGACCGTAGCCGTTGATAATCGTTGCAGTATCGTTGAGTGCGTTGATCGCTTCTTTTACGTGTGTTACGGACAATGCTTCTCCGCCGATGAGCAACTCATCCAAGCCCAAGAGAGCTTGTGGATCTTGATCGACGATTTGGTTGAAAAGCGAAGAGGTCAACCAGAGCGTCGTAACCTTGTGACCCACGATCAACTGCTTGAGCAACTTCGCGTCATGCAATCCTTGCGATGGAATCACCAATCGAGCGCCATGCAAGAAAGCTCCCCAGAGCTCAAACGTAGATGCATCAAAAGAAACTGGAGCCAGCAGCACAAACACACGGTCTGATCCAAAACGGGCATACTGAACATGAGACACTAAGCGTACTATGGATCGATGTTCGATCATGATCGCCTTAGGTTCGCCTGTGGAACCTGATGTGAACATGATGTAGGCCAATCGATGCGAATCATACGGAATTCCAAGATTCGATGGATCTTCACTGGCAATCTCATCTGCATCCCGATCGACCCATATATCCTGCCGCTTCGTGCTAGGAAGCTTATCATGCAATTGCGATTGACTCACAAGATGCTCAACCTGGGCCAAATCGAGCATGCTCTCCAAACGTTTCACGGGATAGTAGGCATCCAGCGGAACATACGTCCCACCTGCCTTGAGTATTCCCAGGATCGAAACGACTAGGTCGAGCGAACGTTCAAGGCATAGCCCCACTGGCGTTTGGTCACCAACGCCATGCTTTCGTAAGTAACGTGCCAAGCGATTCGATCTGGCGTTGAGCTCGGAGTAGCTTAGCTGCTGATCTTCAAAAACCAGCGCCACTGCATCGGGGCTGCGCTCGGCTTGCTGCTCAAATAGCTCGTGCACACACAGCTCTCGCGGATACTCGCAGGCCGTGTCGTTGAACTCCACGAGCAATTGATGTTGTTCACGCGTTGTCAGGATCGGAAGTTTTGCAAGAACGGTATCAGGATCCGTAGTCGCCTGGGACAGGAGCGTCAGGAAATGCCCAACAAAACGCTCGACACGATCGCGTCGCCACCATTGAGTGCGATAGATCAAGGAGCCTTTGACTTGAGGCGCAGAGTCGCTTTTACTCTCAACAAAGAGTCTTAAAGAAAAATCGTGTGTTGCATCATTTGATTCTCGGGATGGGGAGCAAGGAGCGGTTTGGCCATCGGCGAGCGAGTGTCGTGACTCCAGGTCCCAAGCGTCGCATGCAAAAAGCATCCTGCACTGCGGGATCGTCGGAGTCCCCATGTCTCTCGGGAAATCCGACACACAAAAAAGCTTCGAAAAAAACTCACCATCAAAACTATACGATGGATCGCTAGAAAGGTGCCGAGCCAGTTCGCCAAACGTCTGCGGCGCGTCGGCTCTGATCCATTCGTCTAGTACGCCACCTGTGTATCGGTGTAAGACCAATGCAAACGCCGAAAGCAACACGCATGAAGCATCGACACCCTCGACCCTCGACGTTTTTTCGAGCTGTTCGACGATAGGGCCAGGTACCGAGAACTCAATTCGTTCTAGCGTCGCGTCGGACGCAAACGCAAGGCCGCTAGGTGCTCCATCTTGCCCAGAACGGGCCAGCGTTTCCGGGATCGGAATGCAGGTAAGGTTTTCTTGGTCCATCGCGAGTCATTGTCGGGCAAAGGTCCGACACCATTCAGATCTTCGCGGCATGGTTAGTTTGGTCGGGGATTTTTGTTCTGAAGAACTTGGAAAACGGGAAGCGAGAAGGATAC
>CAILTZ010000659.1 GCA_903837255.1 uncultured Pirellula sp.
CGGGAGGATTTGTTGAGGGTTCGCCAAATTTGCCGGGATGATACTCGGCAGATCAGCGCGCTGATCGAGCGATACGATCGCATTGACCAGGAGTCTGATAGGAAGGGGGTGGATTTTGGGACCGGTTCTCTGGCGATCCAGCTCGGCCATCGCGTCAGTCCGGCTTGGGACCCCAGAGAGCGGGCCGAGACTTTGCGATTGGGGGTCGAGGGACTTCGTGCGAGTCTCAGCCGGTCGTTGGGCGAACAAGAGGGCTCCTTGGAAGGATTGGTTGCATCGGCATGGTTGGCAGAAGGTTTGGCGAGTATTGAGCCGGAGCAAGCGATTCGAATCGCGAGGGATGCGATCATCGGAAATTCTGATAGGATGCAGCGTTTACCTCCATCGATAGAGGCGGCTCGGCGCATCGAAGCGATCGATGCATTCTTTCGTTGTTTGTTATTGGTTTCAGGGGTTGAGGAAGCGACCGCCTCGGTTTTAAGTCGGATGGACCAGATCCCTCAACAGGATCGGCCGTTGTTGAGCCATGTGGTTGTATCGAGCCATTTGCGAGCGTTGGTTTCACGACTCGCGTATCCCGAAGGTGCATTTGGGAGTGTATCGGTTGGGCATGCGTTGCAATCAGCGTTGCGGATCGGGGGGGATCATCCCGAATTGGTATCGCTTTTGGACGGCTTTTTTATTGAGCCATCCGATCAATTCAATTTTCTTCAGGGGTTGTTTGACCGACAGGATGTAAGGGAGAATGATCTATTCCTTGAGAAAATGGATTGGATGCGACGAGTTCTCAGGGGAACGCAAGGCCAACAGGCCGGTTCGATTCAGGCAGGGCCGGAGTGGTCCGAGAGGGAGCTCGAGGGGGCCGTGGTCCTGATGGCTTATTGGGTACAGGCCGCTGGGCGTCATCGATTGGAATGGGGTCAAGTTGGACCGATCGTCGATGGGATGGTGCAAGCCTACCCCCAAAGTGGAGACTTGAGATTGGGGCGAGCAGTCATAGCGATAGGTTTTGAAAGGTGGGATTTGGCGGTTGAGGAATTGGAAAAAATCCATCAGCGCAATCCCGAGCATATGGGTGTAGAGAGGCTTTTAAAGCAGGTACGCGATCGGTCTGGCGTGGGCTCGAATCAAAACGAGTCGACTCAGGAGGAACCTAGATGAAAGCAGTCATACTTGCAGGTGGATTGGGTACGAGAATCTCCGAGGAGACCTATTTGAGACCCAAGCCCATGCAGGTTTGACCGATGATATGCTCGATTATATGGTTGGTTCGATTGTCAAGTTTTGTAGAGAATCTTGAGGTTTTTTTGTGCACTTGATGGCCATGCATCAGCGAGCAAGTTTATGAATGTATTGATCACGGGAGGTTGTGGATTTCTCGGTTCCAATGTTGCAGCAAGCTATTTGCAGGACGGCGCACGCGTCACGATCATCGACAGGATGCTCAAGGGCGGGGCATGGGAAAACCTCGATTGGCTGAAAGGGATCTCCAAGCAACAGAGCGACTTGGAGTTTCTCCAAGGTGATGTTTCACAGATCGAGCAGATCGAGCAGGTGTTCGCCAAACGAGGGCCTTTCGATTACGTATGCCACCTAGCGGGCCAGGTCGCGATGACCACATCGTTGTCCGATCCGATCGCCGACTTCAGGACCAATGCTCTGGGGACAATCAACCTACTGGAAGTCACCAGGAGAAGTTCACCAAAGGCCTTGGTGGCTTACAGTTCAACGAACAAGGTATATGGGGACCTGAATCATTTGGAGTATGGTGAAAACGAAACCAGATATTGCTTGCCTCAGTTTCCCAATGGACTCGACGAGTCTACCCCTTTGGATTTCGCGTCGCCTTATGGATGTTCCAAGGGTTCTGCCGATCAATATGTACGAGATTGGTATCGCAATTTCGGGCTTGAGACGGTCGTTTTCCGGCACTCATCGATCTACGGTGGAAGGCAGTATGCGACGGTAGACCAAGGTTGGGTGGGGTGGTTTACGTTGAAGGCGATTGAGCAGCGTGCGGCCAGGGACAGAGGAGGTCAGGTGGATCCGTTTACCATTTCGGGGACGGGTAAGCAGGTACGAGACGTCCTCCATAGCGAAGATTTGATTTCGCTCTATAGGCGAGCATTCGAGAAGCGGGCTCAATGCGCTGGTGAGGTCTTCAATATCGGAGGGGGGCTTGCCAACAGCATGAGCTTGATCGAGTTGTTCGATCGTCTCTCGAGTTTGTTAAACATTCCAGATGGATTGGTATACGAAAAATTGCCCAGACGGCAGAGCGACCAGGATTTTTTTGTGGCCGATATCACCAAAGCCAAAACGGTGTTGGATTGGAGTCCAAGGGTAAGTGCGTTGGAGGGTCTAGTGAGAACTACCCAATGGGTTAGGGGGGCTTTGTGAAGGTTGGTTATTATTGTGGCGATGGAGACATGAACGCTGGGGGGGTTGCGCCCTACGCCGATCGCGTTTTGGTAGCCTTGAGCGGATATTCCTTCAAGGATGTCGAGCTGACGGCGATCGCGCCTCATGATGCGCCTCGATACGGCTCGGTGAGGTATCGCAACATCAAACGCAATGGTTTGGTTCGCAAGGCGATGTTCCACTTGAGCGATTGTTTATATTTGCTCACGCACCCTCGTTACGGTGGAAAAATCGCACCTTACCGTGGCTGGTTGTCGAAAATCCATTGTGATTGGAGATTCGATCTTTTGCATTTCCCGTTCCAGCTGCCTTATCGAACCACTTTCCGGAGCCCGTTTATCGTTACGATGCATGACGTGCAGGAATTGCATTTTCCAGAGTTTTTCACCCCCAATGAGAGGCGGAGCAGGGCAAATCTATACACAGGGGCGATCGAGCAAGCGGCGAGGATCGTTGTATCCTTCGATCATGTGAAAGCGGATTTGTTGAGGTATTTCCGTTTGGAAGAGGAAAAGGTCGTTGTTATACCGGTGCCTTATTCTGCTTGCAAATTTCCTGAATACAGCCAGATCGAGGGCCAGCAGATCGAGCTTGAGTATCAGTTTGCGATGCCGTTTGTGCTTTACCCCGCGCAGACCTGGGAGCACAAGAACCACCTTGGACTCATCGGAGCGTTTGAGGAGGTTTGCGATCGTTGTGGCCAGGACATCCATCTGGTTTGCACGGGTGTTTTGAACGATTTTTACAAGTCGACCATCGAGAAACGGGTTTCTTCCTCGCGGTATCGAGATAGGATCCATTTTTTGGGGGTTGTTTCAGGCAAGAATTTGCATTGGCTCTACCGCAAGGCCTTAGGGGTAGTGATTCCATCGTTGTATGAAGCGGGTAGTTTTCCACTGATCGAGGCGATGCAGATCGGAGCTCCGGTGGTATGTGCCAGGACGACCTCGCTTCCGGGGACGATCGGAGACGATAGGTTCGTATTTGACCCCAGGAATCGGGAATCGATGGTCGATAAAGTTTTGTCGCTCGTCGGCGATAGAGCATTCCGAGAGGAGAACCGACTGAACAGTCAAAGAAAAGCAAAGTGGATGCAGGAAGTGGAATTGGGGGCCGAATACGAAAACCTCTGGCGATCCACTTTGGAGCGGACCGTTCGTAGATAATTATTTTTGCGGGATTGAAGTTACAGATGTTTAAAATACCGATTTACAAACCGACGATTACGCAAGTCGAGAAGGACAATGTGATGCAGTGTTTGGACGAAGAGTGGATCTCGTCCAAGGGTCGTTTTATCGGACAGTTCGAGCAGCAGTTCGCCGAGTATGTCGGGGCCAAGCGGGCTATCAGCCTGTCGAATGGGACGACGGCTCTTCACACGGCACTGATGGCTTTGGGGATCGGACCCGGGGACGAGGTTGTCGTACCTACTCTGACCTATGTTGCATCAGCCAATGCGGTTAGTTATACCGGTGCGGTACCGATCTTTGCGGACTGCGAACCGGACACCTGGAACCTATCTGTGGCCGATCTTGAGCGTGTGATGACGGAGCGCACAAGAGCGGTCATGGTGGTTCATTTGTATGGTCTACCTTGTGACATGGAAGCGATCATGACTTTTGCTCGCAAGC
>CAILTZ010000660.1 GCA_903837255.1 uncultured Pirellula sp.
GCGTCATTCCCACGCTTGGAATCCTTTCAGGTCTTTCCTACTTGCTCTTCTTTGGCAAGCGGGAATGGTATGCCAATTATCAAGCTCTCTTGATCGGCGCTGCCGTCGTGGTGGCACTGAGCATTCGAGCCTTTGTGGAGTCCCGCCCCAGGGTCAATGGTCAGTCATGACCCAACCGATCATCTCGATTCAAAATGTCAGCAAGCATTTCGGTGGCACCCGCGCCTTGCACGAGGTCTCTTTTGAGGTGATGCCAGGCGAGCTCCACGCGATCTGCGGCGAGAACGGTGCGGGCAAAAGCACCCTCATGAAGATCCTCTCGGGAGTGATCACCTCTTACGATGGACAACTGGCTGTCGATGGCCAGGTGGTGCGATTTCAAGGGACCCGCGATGCGGAGTCCGAGGGGATCAGCATCATCCACCAGGAACTCAATCTCGTAGAGCAGCTTTCGGTGGCAGCGAATATCTTCTTAGGACGAGAGCTACGCACTGGGCTGCTGCTCCGAGATGATCGCGCCATGGAGTCCGAAGCAGCCCACCTGCTCCAATCACTTGACTGCGATATCCCCCCGAATCGCCTGGCTGGTTCGCTGCGGGTTGGGGATCAGCAACTCATTGAGATCGCCAAGGCGCTGAGCATAAATAGCCGTATCCTGGTTATGGACGAACCGACCAGTGCGCTAACCGAGGCCGAGGTCGCACGGCTATACCGAGTCATCGCGAAGCTGCGCAGCGACGGGACAACGATCCTCTATATCTCGCACAAGATGGATGAAGTATTTCATCTATCCGACCGGATCACCGTGCTTCGCGACGGTCAGTTCATCGCAACACTCAACACCCAAGAGACCAATGCTGCCGAGATTACCAAGCTCATGGTTGGGCGCGATATCGAATCGCTCGATCTAGGAGCTCGCCCCCAGCGCGGTGACCTGGTACTGGCAGTCAAAAACCTGTCTCTTGAATGGCCAGGCCATGCCCGTGGCTACCGATTGAAAGATATTTCGCTGGAACTCTATCGGGGTGAAGTACTCGGGATCGCGGGCTTGATGGGAGCAGGCAGAACCGAACTTTTAGAGTGTCTCTTCGGAGCTTCCGCTCTGGAACCCACCGGAGAGATCTTGCTCGATGGGGAGCTGATCAAGCCACGGCATCCGGCCGAGGCACTCAAGGCCGGTTTGGCGCTGGTGACCGAGGATCGAAAACGACTCGGTATTTTCAACACCATGGATGTCGGACGCAACATTTCGATCGTTGCGCTCAGAGACGCTGTCGTCGGACCAATGCTCAATCAAGGACAAGAACAAGACCTTAGCGAATCGATGGTCGAAAAGCTCAGGATCAAAACGGCGGGATTGACCCCTCCGATCGGAGCCTTGAGTGGAGGCAACCAGCAAAAATGCATCGTCGGTCGATGGCTGCTGACCAGTCCAAAAGTACTGCTTCTCGACGATCCGACGCGCGGTGTCGATGTGGGAGCCAAGGCAGAGCTTTACCGAGTGATCCGGGGGTTGTGCAGTGAGGGATTAGGGGTGATCGTCACGAGCAGTGAGCTGCCCGAACTGCTGACCCTCAGCGATCGTATTATGGTGCTAAGCGAAGGGCGCAAGACAGCTGAATTTAGCATCGCAGAAGCTACCCAAGAGAAGATCTTGGAAGCTGCTACCATGAGTTGGCCGTTCCAATAGATTCACGAACTTAAGCTTACTTATCTCTGGATCCCCAGCATGTTAAAACGTTTCAAAATACCGATGATAGCCACCGCCGTAGCCTTTTTGCTGGCCGTGATTCTGAGTGTGATCATGATCACTGTGATCGTGAACTCGAACGGTTCCGACCAACAAAAGCAGGAGCGTTCTGGCAAAGCTGGAGGTGCTGTCGCTATGCTGTTTGTCTTTACCGTAGCACCTTTTTGGATCTTTACTGCTGCGAAAATTGGTGCGGAGCGAAGAAGCAAAAAGAATCGCTGATCGACGCTGAGACACCGCGTATGTCCCGCATCAGCGAACATTAGCGACCATCAGCGGTTCCGGAAAAAGGACTTCTGATAAGCGGTAACTAGGGTAGCTCGATCGTAATGGTTCTGGTGGCTTGATCTTTCTTGGTGACCTTGCCAAAGTCCGAATTGGGTACCGCATTTGGGGCAGGTAATTTTCTTGCCAGCTACCGATTCGTTCGAGCGAAGAGTCGCTCCACACGGACAACGGAATTGCACAGACAGTCGTTGGTTTCTCAGAAAAGGGTTCTTTTGGAATTTCAGTAGCTGGGCCGTCCATCTTTCGATCCAACTCGTAGTCAATGTAGCAATTTTCGAGTACGAGTACGGAGCACGAGCACGAGCACGAGCACGAGCACGAGCAC
>CAILTZ010000661.1 GCA_903837255.1 uncultured Pirellula sp.
GGATTGTTTCCAGAAGATGTTTGTTTCCAGAGCACGCGTCGTTCCAGATCGGCGATCAGCAAGGTGCCATCGCTGAGAAAGGCCAAGTCTACGGGTATTCCCACGGTCGCATTGAGAGTTCCTTTCCATTCCCCGGTGGCATCTTTGCGGTAGACTTCTCGAGTGGCTGGATCACCCAATGCGAGTTCACCGTTGGGAGAGACCGCAAGGCAACGAACCGCGTTGAGCGGCTGACGGAATTTATTGCTACCTTGCACTACGAGTTTCAGTTGTTCGGCTTGGTATTGCCAGACACCAGGTTTGTTTCGATCAACGATCCAAACAGCGCCCGATTGATCGACGAGTCCGTCCAACGGGTAGACTTTGGAGGCCTCTCGAGTCGTGCTTGTTGATTGCACTGCGGACGCGGTAGGTGCAGCAGTCGTGGTTTGTGCAAGAAGGGCGTTTTGCGAATTTGACAAAGCCAACGCAATCAGGCCTGATTCAAGAAGGGTACGGCTGATTCTTGAGAAGATAAGTCTAGATTGCATGGTCCGAGACGGCGATTTGCCGGCGATTTAACGTACGTTTCAACTACCGATTGGCCCCGATGCTCAGAGCCAGACGGCGTATAGAAAAACGGTCGCCGTCCGGAGGTCCATTGTAGCCGAGGTAGTGTACTTTGGTTACCTGCGAAAACTTAGCAATCCAATAAATCAACCGATAGCCGATAAAGGATGAATCAGATCGCTGCTTTAGGGAACGATCGGCGAGACAACCACATTCGATTTATCCTTATTGGCCGCAACGACTCCGATGGCGGTTAAGCCACCGATCAAAGCAAGGGGCAGCAACCCCCCACCCGCCGAACCGCCGATTCCACCGCCACCGCCCCCACCTGCACCATTGCCACCGGCAACACCGCAGCACCCAGCCATTGGAAGTGGACAACAAGATTCTTCGACTGGCACAGCAGCAGCTAGGACCGGAGCCCCAAGGCAATCGCAGGAGGCTAGTTCGACATTCAATGCCGGTACGGCGTCTTGCTGAACGGAGGTGTGAACAAACTTTTGACCATCTTGGTTAAGCGACGTGCTGGAATCACCGCCAACACCAGGCTTGCCGACTGCAACGAAACCCAACGCAGCGATTCCTGCGGGTCCGGAGGCCACAAATCCGTAGTTACCGGGTGGGATGTTGTCGAATCGGTAGTTGCCATCCCTGTCGGCTCGGGTCTTTGCCACTTCGTTGCCCGAATGGGTCAAATAAATCAATGTGTTGCTCAGATCCGTGTTACCACCTGGAACCGAAACCCTACCACCAATGCCACCGTTCTCATCGATCGCAATCCTGCCGCTGTTCCAGAATTTTCGGTCTTCACCGACAGGGTCTCGCTCGAATTGCTGGATTCCGCTCAGTCTGGGTATGGAACCACTTCTGACCAACGAGACGACCCGTTCCGTCGCCGGGGTCAGGGTTCTGACCTGAATACCTGCTGGTAGATGTTTCCCAGAGGCCGCGTCGAGGATCGTTAGAGACATGACTGCTAGGGTGCTGGGATTCTGAGCGACCAAGCAATACACGCCAGGCTTGATTTCCGAGAAGCGGAAAGAGCCGTCATCAGCCGTCGTAGCGACTGCAACACGCTCACCGTTCTGGACAAGAGCTATGTCGACTCCGCTTTGACGAATCTGATTCTCACCTGCAGGAGTTCCGAGAGTCCCCCAAAAGGATCCATCGGCTGAAAGGTGGAGCCATTGATGATGGTTCAGGCCGTCTGCCTTGAGCGGGCTCTTTGCGATCGAGTCCGAGGCAGGAACCGCCAAGGATTCGACTTGGGCAACGGCGTCTTGGGCGAGGCAAGCCGCAGGGCTACCCATCGCTGCGTAGGCGGTCGACAACGATGCAATTAAGAGGGCACGAAAGGAAGCTTTGGACATAGCAATAAACTGCCGAGTTTAGGTCAGGTACGAATTCGACGACTGGAGCAAGTGTATTCTCAAGATCGGAGGATACAAGTGAATTTGACGGAATGAAATGGGTGAATTCGTTAAAACAGGGCAGCTGTAGTGACGGATTATGCATAATTACTCCGAAGAAAACGCCGCTGCATCAGCCTTCCTAATTCAAAATCCTTCGAGTTTTCACGATGTGCTTTCGAGTCCCAACTTTTGTTTTGTGCTGTATACTTCGACCGCGGACTTGGATTGGACCAACAGGACAGCCGCCAGTGGACAAATCTTTCGATTGTTGGGATTGAAGATCGTTGGGTATTGCGATGACCGATCGGCCTAAAATCAGTGCCTTTCCGAAGTGCTTTTTGGAAGAGATCTCCCAAAAACGGACCATCAGTGTGTTCGATTGGATCGAGATGGCGAAAGATCTTCCCGCCGAGGGTTTGGAGATGTACGAAGGCTTTATTTGGGAGCTATCGGACGATTTCCTTGGCCGTCTGCGGGATGCACTCAGGGAAGCTCATTTTGCAATGCCGATGCTCTGCTGCTCCCCGGACTTCACCCACCCAGATGCCTCGAAGCGTCTCTCGGCGATCGATTACCAAAAAAGGATGATCGATGTCTGCTACAAGCTTGGTGGACCAGGCTCAGTGTGCCGGGTTTTGAGTGGTCAGAGATGGCCTGAGGTTCAGATCGAGCAGGGCTTGGATTATGCCGCAGAGGGCATTTTGGCTTGCATTCGCACGGCCGAATCCTGCGGAGTCGTGCTTGGGATCGAAAATCACTACAAGGATGGTTTTTGGCTTTATCCTGAGTTTGCGCAAAAGAAGGAGATCTTTTTGCAACTCTTGGAGCGGATCCCACATTCGAGCTCTTTTGGGGTTCAGTACGACCCCAGCAATGCCGTGGTAGCAGGGGATGATCCCCTTGAACTGCTCGATGCGGTCCTGCCTCGGGTGGTGAGCATGCACGCGAGCGACCGTTACTTGGTACCCGGAGCGACTCTCGACGACCTGAAAAACGCGGAGGGTAGCGCTGGCTATTCCAAATTGCTTTTGCACGGAGTGACGGGTAAAGGACTCAACAACTACCCAGAGATTTTCCGCAGGCTGTCCTCCGCGGGTTATTCGGGATGGATCAGCATTGAGGATGGTATGAACGGCATGGGTGAGATGAGAGAATCGCTGGTCTTTTTGCACCGTATGGTGGAAACCTACTTCCCTCGGGATTGAGATACGCCGATCAGCGATTTCGAGTCGGCATCTAATCCACTGGACATCTACTCATCCAACTAAATGTCCTTGAAAAACCAGTAGAGTCGTTAAAACGCCTAAAATCTCCCTATCCGGATTCGTTTACCAGGAAACTCTTTTAACGAGCTAGCTTTTTCTTGCCCGGCGCTACATTCAGCCTACGATTGCTGGATGAGCCAAATTATCGAATTACAAATTGTTACCCGAAGCCAGCGATGGAACTTCGCCAGATCGAGATCAACTCGGCTCTCGTTGTTTCTCATCGCAGGTCTCATTTGCCTTGTATCTTTTAATCGAGCTCATGCGGGTTTCGCTACGAGCACGGTCTACCAAGATGGCACAAAAACGGACTTCAACAACAACCTTGGGTCTGCATCGCGGATCGGCAGCTACGATTTCGATTTTGGGACCGAACTATCGCAAATTCTTTTTACCCAGATGCGAATTGCCCTTTGGGTGCAACTCCCAACGGAAGCTATTGGGGATCTAGCGCCATCGATTGTTTTTGCAAAGGTCGGTACGACGAATCTAGCCCAAGCCCTGATTACTGGAGATGCGGTTCGAACCGACGTTCGCGTATCGTTCAACCTGTTCCAGTCTGGTTTAGGGGTGGTCCATAAGCAAACTGGATTTGAAAATCTTACGTTACAACAAGGCTTGTCACTGGCTTCAATTCTTGCGAGCGACCCAAGCAACCGCGTAGACGCTTGGCTTGTGAGCGATACACTCAAGGCAATCACGGTCCCTGCTTATGGCGAGAGCCTGGATTTCTCCAACGGACTGCCGACTGTAACCATCCAGCGTTTCAGCACAACTCTAGACTTAAAATATGTCTCGGAACCTTCGTCGCAGTTGATCTTTAGTGCGGTAGGTTTATTTTGCATTCGCCGCCTTTGGTTCTTCAGGAATGGCCGTAAAGTCAGTAAAGTGAAAGGAATCTTGGAATGATTCAAAAAACAATGCGTTTCTATTTTTGTTTGGTCATTGGGTTGCTCCAGCTGATGTTTTCATCGTCGGTTCTACGGGCTGACATTATCAGTGACTTCAAGCAGCAGTCGGGCGCCTCCGAGGACGCCGGTATTCGTCGGGCCGTCTACTTGGGCAGACTTTTCAACGGTGTTACCGGTGGTCCTTTCCGTCGCATGGATTCGATGTACGCGATCGTGACGATTGCCCAAGCGACGAACGTTCAGCTATATGCGGGTGATGGAAGCACCAATTTTGATTCGGCCTTAGCGCAAGGCAAGATGGTCGATACGGGTATCCGCATCACGAATCGAA